>CANRHX010000021.1 GCA_947630545.1 uncultured Clostridia bacterium | reverse complement strand
TTATAAATTTTCTATATGAGAATAATTGCTCAATTTAATATGAGAATTTTTGTTAATTTTTGCTTGACAATTTACAAAAAAATTTTGTCCTTCTATCAGTAATCCATACTGTTAGCAGGACATTTATAGTTTTTTACTAATCTACTTTTACATCATATGTATTTGGTTCTTCACCTTCCACTAAGAGCTCAGAGCTTAGAGAAACTACGGGGAACAACGCACGCGAGCAGCTGCCAGCGTCACCGTAAGAGGAGAACATGTTGCCAGCATACAAGCACCCAGAATCCACAAGGCGAACAGTGAAGTAGCAAACTCTACCGTACAGATCCACGCAGCGCGAAGCCACCCAGTAATTTTTCGTAGAACTTCCGTTTGGTAGAAGTATTCCTGCCTTATCTCCTAGCAATCCTTGCGTTGTGCTGTAATTACTTGTATCGTAATATGTTTGGTATGGCTGAATACTTGTTTCAGCTTCTTTATATGTTGCTCCTACTTCTGTTGCTTTTATTGAATTTTTTTGCTCGCTTTGTTCTAATTCTTTTGTAATTCCTTCTGGGTCTGGAGTTATTACGCTATTATTTTCTTGCTCATATATACTTGGATATTTTTTATATGATGTATATGCATCACTTCCTTGCTCTCCATATTTTACTGTATTACCACTACTATTTTTTACACTATTTTCATTTTCATAATTTGCTCTATGTGATGTCCAGTTGACTCCTCCTGCTTTTACAAAATCTTCTTCTTGTATACTTCTTGCTGTTATTCCTTTACCTTCGTTACCATATAAACTTTTACATGCATTATTTAATAAATATACCGCATTATTATATCCTTGTGCTCCTCTTAAAGTTAAATTACCTACTGGTTTAGTTGGTACCATTTCTACCATTTTTGAAACGGGATCATAACTTAATATTTTCCATTTTGTTATATTATAAGTATTACCTGGTGCACTGCTTAACGTCTCTATTCCTGAACCAACACTTGTCTTATCTGATTCAGCTAAAGATTTATCCCAATTATAACTTCCGCTTGGAGCATAATTTACTGTATCTCCTACTTCTGGTATTACTTCTGTTTCAGGGGTACTACTTCCTGTTGACTCTATGTAATCACTCCATGTTATTCCACCGTTTGTGTCTATTGTTCCTGTTGTTGTATATGATTTCGTATTTAATGTTATTTTGTTTTCACTTACTCCTGATGACTCTAGCAATTGACTATTTCTTTTTTTGGCATTTCCTACTGCAGTACTTGCTGCTCCACTTACTACTTCTTGGATGCTCTTTTCTTTTGTTCCATCTCCTTCTACATAAGTATTATTATAATAATTTAATAATGCTTCTTGCACCTCCATTGCTATTTCATCTTTTGCTCCCGCTATGGCATCTTTTTGTGCTGCCTCTGTTGCTTTTTGGGGTGCACTGTTGTTTCCTGATAACATCGCAATTGTTACTCCTGCTAGGATTAGCAAGACAATTATGGTGATGACTAATGCTATTAATGTTATTCCGTTTATTGCTTCTTTTAATTTTGTTCTTAACTTTGTTTGACATTTTTTGAATTCCTCCTTCTTAATTTTTTATTTTTTATTTAAAATTTAAAGTAATATATTTATTTATGTATTTATAAGATTATATTTTTTACTATGTAATAATAAATATAACTTTAAAATATTAATAACTATTGTTTTTAAAATACAAAAAGATAGCCTCACTCAAACATACCTATAATATGCTTGAATAATGCTATCTTTATATTTGTTTATTTTATTTAAAAAAATGTTCTCAAAATCTACTACACCTTTTATAGTGCAGTTTAACCCTATCTCATTTATTTTTGTAAATATGCTTGTGTGTGTGTGTGTGTGTGTGTGTGTGTGTACTCCTGCAAGGGTTTGAGCCATTTTATTTTCACCTATCTTTCTTTTCTTTGGTTTTTTATTTATCAAATTTTATCTTCTAAACTTTATAAATTTTGCAAGTTGTTTTTCCACCACTTGAACTAGTTACAAATTTTATTGAATATTTTTTATTATTTTTAATTCTTAAGTTAAGTGAACCATATGAAACTGTAGCATCATTTCCCCTTGTAGTATATGATACTGGTAAACTATGCATATGTCTTTCTACAATTTTTAATCCAGCTTTTTTTGATGCTTGATATAATGTAGTACTTACTTGGCATACACCACCACCATATCCTAAAACGCTTCTATTGCCTGAAAATACTATAGCTTTTTTATATCCTGTTGAAGCTGTAGCAGGACCAACTACTTTAAACCAATTAAATGTTTCTCCTGGTTTTATAATTTTTCCATTAATTTTATTGCTTGCTCTTTTTAAGTTAAAATTTCTATTGCTAGTGCTTCCTGATGAATTTAAAGTTATTGTTGCAAGTAACTTACTACTTGATTTAGTACCTGCACTTGATTTAACATCACTATATGATTTTGTTATTTCTTTACTACCTGATTTTTTGTATGATAATACTTTAAAATAATATGTTTTGCTTGAACTTAACCCTGTTTTTGTATAACTAGTTGTATTTTTGTTTGTAACTTTCTTTATTTGTTTATATTTTCCATTTTTTGATGTAGCCATGTATATTTTGTAACCAGTCGCTTTTGTGTCTTTATTCCATTTAATTGTTACACTTGTTTTTTTAGAGTTTCTCTTTACGCTTGTTATTTTAGCTTTTTTTGGTGCTATATAAAATGTTTTTGAAACTGATCCTGTATATTTTCCTTTACCTTTGATTGTAACTTTAGCTTTTCCAGGATTTTTATTACTTGAGTAAGTAATTGTATAGTTAGTGTTTACTTTTAATTTTTTACTTCCATCATAAACCTTAACTGTTGGTTTGATTGCTTTTCCTGTATATGAATAAGTTGTACCAGATAGTTTTATTTTTAACTTTGATACACTTTTACTTTTTGCTACTGCAGTGCTAGATATGACTTTAACTGTTGGGCTTTTAGCAAGTGCTGTTCCTCCCATTATTGTTGTAATCAACATTCCAATTACTAAAGATAATAATAAAATTTTTCTACATTTTTTCATTTTTTTACTCCATTCCTTCCTAATTATAATTTCTTTTGTATAACATTAAAATAATATCATACAAAAAAAAAATTAACAATAGTTTTTATAAAACTTTTTTTAAAACTCTTAAAAAATTTTTAGAACAAATTTTTTCTACATCTTGTGAGCTATATCCCTTGTCTTTTAATTGATTAATTATAATTTTAAAATCCTTTACTCCTCTAACATTCTCTGGAATATTATGTTCTTCTAATCCATCAAAATCACTGCCTAAAGCCACATAATCTACACCAACTAAATTGGCAATGTAATCAATATGATTTACAATATCTTCTGATGTTGCTTTATCTTTATCAGTCAAAAAAGCTTTACAAAAACAAACACCTATCACTCCATTCCTTCTTGCAATATATTTTATTTGATCATCTTCTAAATTTCTTGGATGGTTGCAAAGTTTGTAAGCACAAGAATGACTTGCAATAATTGGAGATGTCGTATTTTCCATGGTATCATAAAAACTTTTTTTAGACATATGTGAAACGTCTATTATTATTTTTTGCTTTTCTAATTCTTTCACATATAATTTACCTAAATTTGTTAGTCCTATATCATTTTGGGTGTTTGCTCCACAAGCCAAATCATTATTATCATTCCAAACTACTCCCATCATTCTTATACCTTTGTTATATAATTTTTTTATATTATTTAAATTACCTGATATTGCTGTTCCGTTTTCTATTGTAAGCATAACTCCTATTTTTTTATTTAATTCTGGGCTACTTATATCTTCTTTGTTTTTTATTATATAAATTTCTTCAGTATTATATATTTTGTAAAAATTATCAATAATTTCATTTGCCCTTATAATCCCTTCATTACCCTTGTCATATTTTGAATGGACAAATGTTGCTAAACATTGTATATATGGCAAGTTTTTCATTGCTTCTTTTGTATTAAATGATAGCCTTGTATCATTTAATTTTAAATTTTCATCTTTTGCTCTTTCGATGGTATCACAATGTAAATCAATTATCATAAAAAGTACCCCCATAAAAATAAAAACGAGAATATTATTAATTTCTCGTTTTATTATATGATTTTTATTTTTCTTTTTTCCTAAATATTATAACTTTACTAAAAATATAATTTACAATAACGACCATCACTTGTGTTACAACTTTTGCAATAATATCATTAATTCCAAACACTTTAACCATTACAGCAAAAGTTCCGACATCACAAAATATTCCAGATGCTATTCTTGCAAGGAAAAATGAAGCCATTTCCTTAAAAAATTCTTTTTTGGTGCTAGTTTTACTTTCAAATACAAAAATTTTATTAGTTATATATGCAAATAAAACTGAGGTAAACCATGAGATTCCATTACTTAAGACTTCATCAATATGTAGTACTCTTGCAACAATAAAATATGTTATAAAATTTACTACAGTAGTTAATCCCCCAAAAATTAAATAATTAATTATTTCTTTATACTTAAAATATATTTCTTTTATCTTTTTCATTTTCTTTTTAACACTTCTCCTAATGGTAAACATTCATGTATTCTTCTTATTGCTTCTGCAAATAATGGTGCTATTGTTAGTTCTGTTATTTTATCTATTTTCTTTTCTTTAACAAGTGGTATGGTATTTGTAACTACTAATTCTTTTATTTCAGAATTAGTAATTCTTTCTATTGCAGGTCCAGATAAAACTCCGTGTGTACATCCAGCATAAATGCTTTTTGCACCGAATTTTTTTAAAACTTTTACAGTTTCCATTATTGAACCTGCAGTATCGATTTCATCATCGAAAATTATAGCATTTTTATCTTTGACATCTCCTATGATTGTGCTTGCTATTGCTCTATCATCATTTCCTTCTCTTCTTTTATCTACTAATGCTATTGGGCAATTAAAGAATTCTGAATATTTGTAAGCTTTTTTTGAGCTTCCTGCATCTGTAGCAACTATTACCATATTATCTAACTTTTTTTCTAAAAAATAATCTTCTAATATATTCTCTGCTGTTAATCTATCACAATTTATATTAAAGTAAGCTTGAATTGCAGGATTGTGTAAATCGCATGTAATTACTCTTGTAGCTCCAGCTGCTTCTAATATCTCCGCAATTAGTTTTGCAGTTATTGGAACTCTTGGCTGATCTTTTTTATCTGACCTTGAATATGGAAAATATGGTAAAACTACATTTATATTTTTAGCAGAAGCTCTTTTTACTGCATCTATAGTTATTAATAATTCCATAATTCTTTCATTTATTGGTGGAATTGCAGTTTGAACTATATATACATCTTGTTCTCTAACTGTTTCTAAAATTTGAACAAAATTATTGTCGTTTTTAAATTTCATTGAGTTAATTTTTCCCATTTCTATGCCTAAATAATCACAAATTTCTTTTGTGAAATTTTCTGCTGTTTTACATGCAAATACTTTTATTCCTTTCATACATCTACCTTCCTTTTTACATTTTTTGTTTCATTAAAAATGCTTTCCATTTTTTCTTACATTATTTTTTTTATTGAAGATTATTATTAATACTATTATTAGAATTATAATTCCACCCACTATATACCAAATAATATTATTATTTTCATTACTTGGTTCACTTTGTTCTTCTATATTGCTTATTGTTTCAATTTCGTCTTCTTGTTCTTCTGGTATTTCTGTAGTATCTTCAATTGTATTACTGTTTTGTTGGTTTTCATTTTCGCTTGTTTCTTTATCTGAATCTTCCTCTTTATCACTGCATTTTATTATATATGTTCTTACAGTTCCACTTTCTGCTGTTACATCTATTCTAATAGAGTCGCCTTTTAATTCTACTTTTCCGTTTCCTGAAATTTTTGCCTTTGAATCACTTGCCTTTGCATTAATTGTTATTTTTGAATCTTTTACTTTTCCTTTTATTGTGTATTCTTGAGTTTGTTTGTCAAAAGCTGGTTCTAATTCATAATTTTCTACTGATAAACTTTCAAGATAATTATTGTTTGACTTGTCTTTACTATTTTCTATTTCTTTTTCTTGCTCTTCCATTTGAGTTTGAGATTCTTGCTCTGCTTTTTTATCGTCAAAATCAGCAAATCCTTTACTACTATTTGGTGAAGCATATACTCTAGTATAATTTATTGAAACTACCAATAGTATTAATGAAATTATTATTCCAATTATCTTTTTCATAGTGTTCTCCTAATTATTAAACTTTTTTTAAATATTTACCTGGCATAAATGCCTGCCTTCCATCTGATAGTATTATTCTATACCAATCATATCCGTCAATTTTTTTATAAGTTTGATCGTCTATAACTGTAACTTTTGTTCCTTCTGGCAATGCTGTTATTTTATCAAGATTTGTACTTGGACCTATTCTAACATAACATCCAGAACCATCATTTGTTTTTACTTTTGCGCTATAGTTACAATTTTTTACATCACTAACTTGTTTTAAATATGTTCCAGACATATATCCAATTGTTCCATCTTTTAAGATTACTTTTTGCCAGTTGCTATTTATTCCTCTTTGTACTGATAATACTTTTGTACCTTTAGATATTGTTTTTAATATTTTTGAGCTTTCACTAGCTTTTTCTCTAAGTTGTAAAGCTGAAGCTGTAACTTCTACATCCATTGGATATGTCTCTGATGACATTTTTGGTTCTTGTGATACTGTTGAACTCATTTTTTCATATACTGGTATTATAAATGTAAAATATGAATTCATATCACTATACATTCCTTTTAACAAACTTGCCTCACTACAAGCTGCCATTAAGTTTTGCATATATTGATGTTCATACAAATTTGTTCCGTTTCTATCATCTATGTCGAATTTATTTTGATATAGTGTGTTTTGATAGTTTTCTAACCAATTATCTTTACAAAAGTCAATTCCACCTTCAAGTGCTTTTTGCATTGTATTCCAGCCATATTGTTTTGCTGTTTTTAATGCATTTGCCTGTATTTGAGAAGTTCCATTACCAGATGCTCCTATATTGAATGGATTATAATATGTCTTTCCATCTCCTCCTGACATTCCTTTTCCTATTGTTGTTCCATTTCTTCCTTGCTCCTGCAATAGTCTTGCTATTATGTAATATGCATTTACTCCTTTGTTTCTACAAGCATTATATATATCATTTGAGTAATTTTGTAAAAATGTACCATTTACTTGTGTTTTTATTCCAGACAAAGGACACATTCCTTCTATATATAAATTTACATTTTGAAATTGAAATACTTTAGTTTCATCTAAAAGATTTCTTGGATCCATATAGTATGCTGTAGCCTTTTCAGAAGCACAATACCATCCACTATCATATAATTTTGTTCCACAACTTGGGCATATCCATTCTCCTGAATAGCTTGATGGAACTAGATTTCTAGAATGTAATGATGTTTCACCTGCTATTACTTCATCAAATTTTTTCCCTGTATATAATAATTCAAAATTCCAATTAGGATGTTTTGACATTAAGCTCTGTATTTTTTCTTTGTACCCTGGATACTTTGAAGTATCTATTGAAGGTAAATTATTTGCTTTTTCAAATTTAAATTTTTGGTTATTTGAATTGTCAGATGTTTTTACACAAACATTTTCTGATGAATCTTTTGTCATATATAATCCGCTACATTTAGAAATTATGTTATAATAGCCTCCACCTGCATCTTTTATTATCCATTGTTGATTGTTGTGACCAGTATAATTATATTGTAATACATTTGCTCCGCTTTTTGTGGAAGCACCTTCTACATCAACATATTTTCCTGAATTTATAGAAACTAATGAATAATATCCATTTCCTAAATAGTATACATAGAATTTTTGATTTGCTTTTGAACTACTTGTCCATGTTAATATATTTCCACAATTTTTTATAGAAGCACCTTCAACATCTAAAACCTTATTGTTGGCAACACATTTTATTGAATATATGCCATTTGATATTGTTTGAGTTCCTCCTATAGCAATTGGTTGTTTTTCAAGCTTAAATTTTTGATTTGTTGCACTATTGCCTCTCCAAACTTGTACATTTGCTCCATTTTCTGCTTTTCCTGCTGGAATATCTAAATATAACCCATTACACTTTGATATAATATTATAATATCCATCTCCTACATCTTTTATTATCCACTTTTGATTGTCTTTGCCTGTATTATTATATTGCAATACATTTGCTCCGATTTTTGTTGAAGCTCCTGCAACATCTAGAACTTTACCTGAATGCAAGGCTGAAATAGTATAATATCCATCTTCTAAATATTTTATATTAAATAATTGATTGTCAGATACACTATCTGTCCATAATTCTAAATTCGCACTATTGTCTTGAGAACCTTTATATATGTCAAATACAAACTTTTCATTTATTGCTGTTTTTACTGTATATACCCCATCTGCAACTGTTTTTGTTGCTGTTGATTTACCAGATTCTGTTTTTTCATTTCCTTGTTCTTCTTTATCATCCTGATTTGCATTATTTTCATGTTTTTCAAGCTTAAATTTTTGATTTGTTGCACTATTGCCTCTCCAAACTTGTACATTTGCTCCATTTTCTGCTTTTCCTGCTGGAATATCTAAATATAACCCATTACACTTTGATATAATATTATAATATCCATCTCCTACATCTTTTATTATCCACTTTTGATTGTCTTTGCCTGTATTATTATATTGCAATACATTTGCTCCGATTTTTGTTGAAGCTCCTGCAACGTCTAGAACTTTACCTGAATGCAAGGCTGAAATAGTATAATATCCATCTCCTAAATATTTTATATTAAATAATTGATTGTCAGATGTAGTATTTGTCCATAATTCTAAATTTGCACTATTGTCTTGAGAACCTTTATATATGTCAAATACAAACTTTTCATTTATTGCTGTTTTTATTGTGTAAATACCATCTTCTATTGTCTTAGTATTACTTGCTTGAGTAGAAGCAAATATATTATTAAGATTATAAAATGCAATAAATATAACTGCTGATATTAATATGGTTACAAATATTTTAATTTTACTTTTCATAGTAAATCATCTCCATTACTTTTTAATCTGAAGTACCTCATCTAGAATCTGTTTATTTGTTAATTTACTCATAGAATTTGTTGTAATAACTATAATTGAATTTTCTTCACTTTCTATTTTGTCATAAGCTTGATAATTATCTAACTTTTCAAATGGATACTCTACAATTTCCCCTGTTACATTATCTACTTCATAATATAGGTTTGATATTGTCAAAATCATTTTTCCATTTTGATTAATTAATTCTTCTAAACTTTTATCATATTCATTTTGATTATTTTTGCTTTCAATATATAAATAACCTTCATTATCTATTTTATATGTTGAATTTGTATTAGTGCTTATTAACTCTAAAATTTGATTTCTACTTTTTTCTTCTACCCATATTCCATTTTTGGTTGGATGATTATTATTAACTATGCTATCTACTTCATCCATTTTAGGTTTTTGCTTTTTTATTATTCCGGCAAATGCAACTTTATATTGTACACTTGCTTTGATATTTAAAACCTTTCTGCCGTCATATTCTGTATCTACTTCATAAAGACTGCTTTCTGCTTGTAAACCGGTTTCATTTTTTATACTTTCTATTATTTCTTTTTGTTCCTGTGATGTTAATTCTGTTGTATTAGCTTGTTGTTCCGTTGTAATGTTAGTTTCTTTAGTATCTTTAGTAACATTTTTATTAACCAAAAATACATCAATTAAACATCCAAGTATAATCACTATTATTAAAGCAAGTATAACTTTAGTTTTCTTTTTCATAATATTCTCCTATATAATACCTTTTAGCATATTTAGTGTTGCATTAATATATTTATCTTTTAGTCCATATTTTGTTACATCGCTTGCACTTCTGATATAACTTGGAAGTTCTATTAATGCTGATTTAGCTGTTTTTGCACTAGAGCCTAAATTAGTTCTAGCCCAATTTATCATATATCCTTTTCCATAAGTTGGTGTGTCTTCGTTTTCTGGGAAATATTTTTTATAATATCCTCTAATTGTTGCATCTCCTATTAATTGTTGTGTCCATCCATGTAAATCTACTAAAAGAGTTTGTCCATTTTTGGATTTATTAGCTAATAAGAAATCTCTTAAATATCGTGCTTCATATGCTAAAAATGATGTTTTTCCAGTATAATTTCTGTCATTATTTGTTATAGCTGAAAAACTAGTTGACCAACATCTGTTTAAATCTATTCCTTTGTGTTTACTGTCTGCACTATATAGAGTTGTTCTTCCTGGCCCATTATTTGTTGTACCATAATTTCTACCATCTGGATTAACTTCTGGGAAAATATATATAGTCCATTTATTTGCCAAAGACATATCATTATTTACTTTTAATTTTTCATAAAATGCATCTGCTATTTTTACTAACTCTCCTCCATCTTTCTTCCATGCGTCTTCAAAACCATGTAAGCAAAATGTTGCAAAAAAGACATTTGATCCAGTTCCATATTTATAATATTTTAAATCTGTTCCTCTTTTATCTCCTTTTACTTTTAACCCTGATTTTCCATATGTACCTGTTGAAAATGTTGCTAGTGAGCTAGGATTATAAAATTGAAATTTTTGATTGTTGGAATTATTAGCAGTCATTACACAAATATTCCCTGATGATGCTGTTAAATATAGACCACTTAATTTTGAAATTATATTGTAATAACCATTTCCTAAACTCTTAAGCGTCCATTTCTGATTGTCTTTCCCAGTACTATTATATTGTATTACATTTGTTCCACTTTTTGTTGAAGCACCTTTTACATCCAAATATTTTCCTGAATGTGTAGCTGATATTGTATAGTACCCATCTGTTGTATAATTTAATTTAAATTTTTGATGGTCTTTTGAACTATTTGACCAAGTTGTTATATTTGCACTATTACTTATAGAAGCTCCAGAAACATCTATGACATTATAATCTGAAACATTTCTTATAGAATATGTACCATTTTCTATTGTTTTGTTTTTGCTTTCTTCAAATTTAAACATTTGATTTTTGGCACCATTTCCTGTCCAAACTTGTACATTTGCACCATTTTTGGCATCTCCTGCTGGTATATCTATATATAAACCACTGCTTTTAGATATTATATTGTAATATCCATTTCCTAAATCTTTTATATACCATCTTTGATTTTCACTATTTGTTTTTTGCCATTGTGATATATTGGTTCCTTTTATTTTAGAGTCTCCTTCTACATCTATATTTTTATTTGAATGTACTGGTGATATACTATAACTTCCATCTCCTAAATATTCTAACTTGAATTTTTGGTGTTCTTTTAAATTATTCGTATATAATTCTAAATTAGCTTTATTCTCTTTGGAACTGCCATATATATCAAATACAAAATTTTCATTTATTGCAGTTTTGATTGTATAAACACCATCTTTTATTGTTTTATTTTCGCTTTCTTCAAATTTGAACATTTGATTTTTGGCACCATTTTCTGTCCAAACTTGTACATTTGCACCATTTTTGGCATCTCCTGCTGGTATATCTATATATAAACCACTGCTTTTAGATATTATATTGTAATATCCATTTCCTAAATCTTTTATATACCATCTTTGATTTTCACTATTTGTTTTTTGCCATTGTGATATATTGGTTCCTTTTATTTTAGAGTCTCCTTCTACATCTATATTTTTATTTGAATGTACTGGTGATATACTATAACTTCCATCTCCTAAATATTCTAACTTGAATTTTTGGTGTTCTTTTAAATTATTCGTATATAATTCTAAATTAGCTTTATTCTCTTTGGAACTGCCATATATGTCAAATACAAAATTTTCATTTATTGCAGTTTTGATTGTGTAAATACCTTCTTCTATTGTTTTGGTGTATGTAGGTATGTTAGTATCTATTTCTTCATTATCACTAGTTTCACTTTGCATAATTGTTTCGTCTTTTTCTTCTGCTGCTTCCGTTTCATCAACTTCATCTGTTTCCTCTACCTCAACTGTCTCAACTGTCTCATCTATCTCATCTGTTTTATCGTTTTCTTCTGCTTGATCTATTTCATCTTGCTCATTTGTATCATCTATTGTTGGAACTTCTTCCTCTCCTTCATTTTTCTCTTCTACAATAGCTTCATCTTCTATATCCGTAATAGCAAAAGCCATGTTAAAAATCTGTGATAAACTAAAAATTATAATTAATACTATAATTATTTTTATATATTTTTTCATTATCTTTCTCCTTTTTTTATTTTTTATAATTGTCGCCTTTTGTCAAAATAATTCTAACATAAAAGTAATTTTTTTTAAATAGATTTTTAAAATATTTTTTTAGTATTTATTAACAATTTTTATCTTCTTCATCTTTGTTATCATTTATAGTTGCTTTTCTTTCTATTAATTCTTTTTTTATATAAATTGGTCTTTTCTTTGTTTCTAAATATATTCTAGCTATATACTCACCAATAATTCCTAAAACAAATAGTATTTGTCCACCTATTAGCAATATACATGCAACTATTGTTGCAAATCCTGGTACATCTATAGTGAAAAATATTTTTTGTATTACTATACTTATTAGATATATCAAAGATAAAACAGATAATATTATTCCTAAATAAATTGAAAAATGTAGTGGTGCAACAGAAAATGAAATAATCCCTGAAACAGCATATTTAACTAATTTTTTAAAATTAAAACTACTTTTTCCATATTTTCTATCTTCTGGAATATATGGTAAAAATTTTGTGTTAAATCCAATCCAACTGAAAATTCCTTTTGAAAACCTACTTCTTTCACTCAAAGATAATACGGCATCTACAACATATCTTCTTAATAGCCTAAAGTCACTAGCTCCATTTACAAAATCAATATCAGACATTTTGTTTATAGATTTATAAAATGATTTTTTTAATATAGATTTAATTTTGCCTTCTCTTCGTCTTTCTTGATAATAGCAGACACAGTCTATTGAATCGTCTTTATTTATTTCTTTTATCATATTTTTAATTAGTTCAGGCTTTTGCTGTAAATCAGCATCAATAATAGCTACATAATCTCCTGTTGAATGCTCTAAGCCAGCATACATTGCAGATTCTTTTCCAAAATTTCTTGAAAAATTAATTACTTTTACATTTATATAATCTTTCATTTGTGATATTTTTTCTAATTCTACTAATGTATTATCTTGTGAACCATCATTTACAAAAATTATTTCTATTTCATAATTATAATCTTTGAATGTATTACTACACTCTTCATAAAATAATTTTATATTTTTTTCTTCATTGTAACATGGTACAACTAAAGAAATTTTTTCCATATTTTCCACTCCTTAGTATAATAAATAAAACCTTAAATGTTAGTTTTAACTAACATTTAAGGTTTTATTCATTATACCCTGTTTTATTTATAATTTTGTTACTTATTTCTTTTACATAGTTTGACGCCTCATAATCATTTTCATCAAATAATTCTTCATGCAATTTTTTTACATTTGATTCTAATGTTACGGGAATTCCATACCATGCATCTATTGTTTTTCCTTTTGTTTCATAAGGCCATCCTAAATTATTAGATACGTTATAAGAACCAGCTTGTGAAGCTAAACTTAGTATTTCTCCTGAAGAAATATTCGTTTGAACTTTAGGAAGCACTTGATCTATTAAATTATTAAGAGTTCCCAAATCCATTTTCTTTGCTTTATTGAAAGCTTTCATAATAACTGTTCTCATTCTTTCTGATCTCTTATAATCTCCGCCATCTGTTTTTCTTATTCTTCCATAAGTAACAGCTTGTACTCCATTTAAATTATATGTTCCAGCACTTGGTATAGTTTTTGCAGTTTTTCCTGTTATTGTTGCTGTCTCTTTTATATATTTGTTCATTTGATAAATTTCATCTTTTTTTATGTTTACCTCTATTCCGCCTATTAAATCTATTGCTGTAGCTACAGAATCAAAATTGACTGTTACAAATTCTGAAATGTTTAAGTCTAAATTTTGGTTTAAAGTTTTTATTGCAAGAGTTGGTCCGCCGTATGCATAAGCATGTGTAATTTTTGTTAATCCATATCCTTCTACTTGTACATATGTATCACGATAAACAGAAACCATTTTTATATCTTTGGTTTTTTCATTAATACTTAATATTATAATTCCATCACTTCTTGAGCCTATATCTGATTTTATGTTTCTGGAATCCACAGCAAATAACGCAATATTTCTATATCCATCTTTTACATTATTAGAAATTCCCAATTCTGCATTATTTAAATTTACATGGTCTATTTTGTTTAATTTGTTAATAATAAAAGCTGCTAATACTCCTAATATTACTGACAAAATCAATAATAATGTAATTATTATTTTTAAAAATATCCTCTTCTTTTTCTTCTTTTTATTTGTACGTCTTCCCATATATATTCCTCTTATTTAATACTTTTGTTATATTCATTTATAGCACTATCAATATCTCCATCAAAAACTTTTGTACCAGACTTTAGAACTATACCTCGTGTGCAAAATTCTTTAGCTACATTTGTAACATGTGTAACAAATAATAAAGTAACATTTTCTTTATGTATAATTTCATTTATTTTTTGTATACACTTTCTTTTAAATTCTTCATCTCCTACACTTAACGCTTCGTCAACAATTAGAATTTCTGGTTCTATATTTACATTAACTGAAAATCCTAATCTTGCTTTCATACCACTTGAGTATGTTCTAACGGGTTGATCTATATATTCTTCAAGCTCTGCAAATTCAACTATAGTAGGTTCTAGTCTTTTAATTTCTGATTCTTTTATTCCTAGAATTCTTCCTTTTAAATAAATGTTTTCTCTTCCAGTAAATTCTGGGTCAAAACCTGATGTTAATTCTAAAAGTGCGCTTACCCTTCCATTTACTTCAATATCTCCACTAGTTGGGAATGTTACTCCTGTTATCATCTTTAATATTGTTGATTTTCCAGCACCATTTTTTCCAAAAATTGCAACCGCTTCTCCTCTTTTTATTTCAAAAGAAACATTGTTTACTGCTTTTTTCTCTTTATATGGTATTTTTTTACTAAATAGTGCAAGTAACCTTCTTTTATCGTTTTTAAACAATTTATATACCTTATTTACTTTGTTAAATTTTATTACAGCTTCTTCCATAATTTTTCCTTTCATTATAATACATCTGCGATGTCTTTTCTAAGTTTTTTATATGCCCACAAACTAGCTATTAGCATGATTAATACAATTATACCAAAATATAATAATCTTTTTGGTTGCTCCCAAAACCAAACTTTATTTATAAAACAATTTCTAAATCCATTTACTAAAAATGTTACAGGGTTTAAACTTAAAAATTTTCTAAGCCATGGAATTGCGATTTTATCTGCATCCCATAAAATGCCTGATAACCAAAATATAGCTGTTACAAATGATCTTACTAAATTTCCAAAGTCTTTGCTTATAGCTCCTAAAAATGAAGAAAACAATCCCCAAAGTGTAAAAAATATAAATGAAAGCAATACATAAAATGGTATTTGTAACATATATACATCTGGAGCATAACCAAAAATAGCAAATATTATTATAACAACAATTAATAAAATTACATTTATTAATAAATTTGATATACTTACAAATGTTGGAATTGTAGATACTGGGAACTTCATTTTTGTAACTAGATAACTATACTTTCTTATACAGCTTGTCCCTAAAACTATCATATCTCCCATATAAAACCATGGAACTAAACCTGAAATAAGCCATAGAAAATAATCATATCCATTTACTGTACTACTTGCTCTTAATCCTATTGAAAATGCAAACCAATATACAAAAATTGTAACTACTGGTTTTATAACAGCCCATGACCAACCTAGTGCTGCTCCTCTATAGGTTTTTACTAAATCAGCTTTTGCAAGTTTAAATATTTGTTTTCTATAATCTATGTGTTCTTTTATTATTGTAATTAACTCTTTCAAATTCTTTATTTTCCTTTCTTAATCTATATTTAGCTATCTTTTTTTAATGCTTCATACAATTTATCTTTTCTATTGTCAACTTTATAAAAGAATTTTTCCATTCTTTCTTTATATTTAGGACTAGCTATACAATCTCTATTTATTACTTCAATTAATTCATCAACCAGTTCTTCTCCTGTCAAGCATAATTTACCAAATGCATCTTCATATGGTAAGTCAATTTCTCTATATGAATGTAATCCTGATTTAAACTCATCCATATCTGGTACAAAGTATATAAGTGGTCTTTCTAATTTTACAAAATCGAATTGATAAGATGAAAAGTCTGTAATAAAGACTTTGTATTCATCTAAGTTTACTTGTCCAATACTTACACTTATATTATCATTTTCTGCTTTTTTAAAACATTCTTTATAATCTGTAAAAATAGGATGAATTTTAAATTCTAATTTCATATTTTGTTTTTTTAATACTTCATTAAGTTTTTGATCTGTTAGGAATTTCATTATTTGTATATAGTATTTTGATTTAACAAATTTATTAATGTTTATTGCTCTTTTTCTATCTACAGCTTTGCCTATTAGGTATTCTCTCCATGATGGAGCATATATTATTTTATTTTTAGCCTCACCTGCTTTATTTCCTTCATCTAGTCTTGGCATTCCAACAGGTATTAAATCATTTTCAGAATAGTTATATTTATTTATTAAATTATTTTTTTCAAATTCTGTAGAAACTACAAATTTGTCTATTGGCGCAAATTCTTTTGAATACATTTTTAGTAAATGAGCATGTAAAATTCCATGTTGCAAGTATACAAGTTGATATTTTAAAATATCTTTATAAAATCTAAATCTTTTGTGCAATGGGCAATATTCTTGTATTGATGAGAATGCTGTTAATATTTTATCACTATTTAGATATAATAATTTATGTTTATAGCTTCCATATTTAATAACATTTTTCATCTCTTTTTTACTAAATTTGCTTTTAGCTTCTTCAAGATTTCCATCCCATACATAATATTTTTTTATATTATCTTTTTTGTTTATGTCATTTTTGAATTGATAATATGCATTATCAATTACTCCCACTCTATCATAATAAAGCCATATTTTTTTGTTTTTTCTTCTAGTTATTAAAGCTAGTGTTCTATAAATATTAATTTTGTTATCTATTTTAGCATATCTATTTATATCTAATATAAAATCTTTTATTTTCATTCCTGTTGTAGCTTTAATTATTTGAAATTCATCATTTTCAAATTGAATTTTATATCCATTGGCATATATCTTGTTGTTTTCTATTTTTTCATTAAATGGTACCCATTTATTAAAGAAGAAAGTAATTGGCAACATTTTTTTATTTATAAGTACTTTAAACTTAAAATTTTTTATTTTGTGAATATCAACTTGTAGCTCAAACTTTTTGAAATTTGCAACTTTTATATTAGTTCTAAAATGACTAGCATTAGAATCTGATAATTCTATCTTTTCTTCTAATGTTTTATTATCATTATTTATATATTCTACATATAATTCACTTTCACAATACTGAAGTAATGGAGATTTTAAATATCCTAAAATATTAATTTTACTATTTATAACCTTAAATCTATTCAAAACTACTTCTATCGTATCTTCTATTAATAATATATTATTTTTATCATTTATTGAAAAAATAGCATTTTGATAATTATTATTATCATATATATATTTTTCTTCTTCCTTTAATCCTATTAAATACATCTTATGATATTTATTCATTTGTTTATCATTTATAATTACATCATTGTCTATCTTTCTAAAAAGAGATTTAATTATATCTAAAGCTTTATGCCTATCCATTGCATATGGATAAAGCTTATCTTGTTCCAATCTCCACCTTAATGTATTTAAAAGTACTGCTTGTACATATTTTAAACTTTTTCCATTTTCATCTTTATAAGTATCTAGTAGGTCATTAAATATGCTAGTATACTGTTCAAATGTATATAGTGGATTATCTTTTATATTAGTAGTACTATTACCATATTTTCTATAATAATATTTAGCACTGTCAACATAACCTATTTTTCTTTTTTCATATAGTATTCCAACATTATATTTAATATCTTCATGGAAAAATATATTTGTATCAAATAATTGATTATTTTCTCTACGATTTTTTATTACAATATTTACAGTTGGTTGTATTGCATAATACTCTTTTTGTAAATCATATATTCGTGTATCGTCAAATAGTAAGCTATATCTTTTTAATTTTTTTATTTTCTTAGTATCATTATAATAATTATATAATGGATATGCTACTAAATCCACTTCTTCATAATGCTTATCAAAAAACTCAATAAGCTCTTTAATAGCATTTTCCGATATAAAATCATCTGAATCTAAAAACATTATGTATTTTCCTTCTGCTGCTTTTATTCCATTATTTCTAGCAATAGAAACACCTTGATTTTTTTGATTGATTAATAATATTTGTTTATATTTTTTTGCTAAATTCTCACATATTTTCAAGCTATTATCATTAGAACCATCATTTATTAATATTATCTGTATTTTATTTAAATCATATTCTTGATGTACTATTGATTCTACACATTCTTCTATATACTTTTCATTATTATATACCGGAATAATAACTGATATATCATATTTATACACTTTTATTTCCTCCTACTGTTCTATTTAAATATATGAATTTTATTTCGTTTCTCCTTTATCATTTGTATTATGCAATAATTTAATTATCATCTGTACTATCTTTTCTGTAACATTTATATTTTTATTTTCTATATATTTATTTGCAAACTCTTCTACTTTTGATGAATCCCATTTTTTATTTTCAATCTGTTTCATTATACTTTTTATATCTTTAGAAATCAAGCCTGGCATTTCTTTTTTATAGTCAATATATACCCCTCTATCTTTCATATACTCTTCATAATCATAAGTATAGAAATATATAGGCTTATTTACTAATGACGCCTCATATACAATAGCAGAATAATCTGTAATAATGTAATCTGCTACATGTAATAATTCTAACCCTAAAAAATAATTTCCTTCTTTAATTCTTTTTTTATCAACATATACATATTCTTGCCCAGAATGCGTTTTTATTATTAAATTATATTTTTTATAATTTACACTTTTTATAACTTTGCTTAAATTTATATTTTTATTTTTTCTCATTGTAGGAACATATAATATATTTTCTTTTTTATTGTTTGCTTCTGGATAAAATTCATAAAATTTTTCTTTAGTTTTTTCTTCTTCAAGTTTTGATTGTAAAAAGTCAATTCTTGGCAATCCTAATACAATCATTTTCTCTTCTGTTGCACCAAATGCTTCCATAAAATGTTGTTTTGAAATGTTGCTTGAAGTTAATATAAAGTCATTATTTTTATGCATATCCATTACTTCGGCTGTTTTTATACTTCTTCCTTCTTTTTTTCCTAAAATTGAATATCCAAATTTCTTTAAAGAGCCTAAAGCATGCCAAATTTGTATTACTTTTGTTCCTTTTTTTGGTTTCAATATGCTAACTAAAATAGCATAACTATCTAATATGATAACCTTTGATGTTGCCATATGATACATTTGCTTAAACATATATAATGCATATGAAATTTTAGATTTTAAACCTTTTTCAAGTCTTTTATTTAAAACAACAATTTTTATAGTTTCATCTTTTTTTTGTATTTCTTCAATTATCATATCAAAATCAATGTTTCTTCCATTTGTCTGTCTACTCATAAAAGTAACTTTGTTTTTTGTTTTTAATAATTTAAAGAAAAAATATATAAATTTCATAAAAATTTTCCAGACTTGAATAATTAAATATTTTAATTGCAATTTTTTTACCACCTATGCTTTTATTTTTTCTTTATTTTTCCTTGTACATTTTAAATATGGATAAAATGCAAATATTTCTATTGATATTATTATTAAGCTTAATAATATATATACTTTTTTACTTAAATAAGATCTTTTTACTTTATCTTTAACTCTAAATGTTATATCTGCTTCTGAATCTGTTCCATTTATATTCAATACTCCTTCTGGATAAGCTGAATGATTTTCTAAATAGTATGTAGCTATTACTATAGTATTTTCATCAGTTGCATCTTCTGAAGTAATTTCCATTATGTACTCTTGCTTCCCTTCTGGTTTTATTGTCTTAAATTTAAAGTTTTTGAAACTATTATCACTTACAGAATCACTTGTAAATGTTTCTTCGTACAATATTTCTTCATTTTTATTTTTTAGTACAAATTTATAATTAGTTTTCGAAGTTATTCCTTCTTTATTTATTAATATAGATATTGAATTAAATTTCTTATCTGCTTTAAATGTCTGGCGTATAACATTATCTGAAACTTTTAGTTTTAACATTTTATTACTACGATATTGGACTACTCTCATATCTTCCTTTATATCTTTTTTTATTGCATATTCATAGTAATTTATTGATAGCAGACATATAGATAATATAAAAATAGTTCTTACACAATTTTTAATTAATTTTTGAAAATCTATTACCTTATTTTTGCTATTATATGATTCAAATTTTATCTTTCGTATATGTAATAATTTTTCGATTTCATTTATACCACATCCAAAACTAATTATCATCCATGGTAAAAAAGATAAGGAATACCTATCTTTTGATTCCCATAATTCATAGAATAAAAGTGCTCCAAATACAGCTATATTTAATATTGTATACTTTTTATTACTACTTCTATATTCTTTTGCTATCGAGAATAAATAAACAACTAATATTGTTGTTTTACAAATTTGCATAAAATAAATAAAAAATATTTTTTTATTACCTGATATGTACTCGTAAACTGCATTTATATGTTCAACATTACTCAATTTATCAATATAATCATAACCACCATATGACCAACTCACGGATAATTTTGTTTTTAATAAATCAATCATTCCATTTATTCCTAATTGACTTATTCTTTTTTTTATCATACTTAAATTTTTATCTATTTTTTCAGAATAAGTTTCAAAACTGCGAGTATAATATAAATCATTTGCTGTATACATACCATTACTTTTAGCATTCATTCCCATCATAATCCAATGTGTAACTGGAAATTTCAGGTTTTCATCTATCTTTGGATTAGCTCTATTTTCTATTAATGTACACAAGGCTATTCCTATTAAGAATCCTATAATTATAAATATTATATCAGTATAGCATTTTTTTATTTTATTACGTAATACTAATCCTATTAATATTGCAATAATTATTATTCCTATAACTACTCTAATTTTAAATCCTATTGCTAAGATTATTCCTCCTAAAATCCATAAACTAATCCTTTTTTTTATATTTTCAGATTTTATTGCAGATATAAACATATATATTGCAATTGCTGAAAATGGCATACATAGAGTATCTGAATAAAAATATGATGCACTTATATAAAATATCGGATTTATGACAAAAAATAGTAGTGTAGCTAATGCTAATTTATGATTTTCTATTTTTTTTACAGATAAGTATGTAAAAAAAGCAGTAATTGCTATAAAAAATGAATTTATAACCATTGCAAAAAGATTTAAATTTCCTATATTAAATATTGTAGCTATTTTGTATATGTAATATACAAGAATTGTTAATGGTATTTGATTAGTATACATTGAAAAATATGTATTATTAGTAAATTCCCCATTATTTTGCAACATCCATAAAGCTTCTCTTTGTACATCTGGTAAATCATATGTTGGAATTGAAGTCATTACATATCCAGCTAAACACAATAATCCAAAAAATCCAATAGTTATAATTATAGCTATTAAGTTACTTTTTTCTTCTTTAACTTTATGAAATATTTTCTTTAGTTTTATAAATAAAAATATTAATACTATTACTCCTAATACAATAACTAGTGGCTTTAAATCTAATCTTTCAACTACTCTGGAAATATATATATTAAATATTGAACAATACGTAATGTATAATATTGCTAAAAATAAAATAATTAATATTATTTTATTAAAAATATTTTTTATTTTGTTTAAATTCATTTATCTGTCCTCTCTTATTGATTGTTTTCAATATTAATTTTTTTATCCACTATATATTGTGGTCTTCCTTTAGTTTCATCATAAATTCTACCAATATATTCAGACATAATCCATAAAGATAATAATTGCACTCCAGCAAAAAATGTAATTGCTACCATTAAAGATGTCCACCCAGCAGAAAGCTGATTTAACTTAAATATGTATGATACTAAAGCATAAATTAATATTATAAAAGATATTGCTATAGAAATTATTCCCAATAATCCTACTAATTTAATCGGTTTACTAGAAAAACTTATTATTCCATCTGAAGCTAATTTAAGCATTTTCTTTAATGGATATTTAGTTTCTCCTGCAAATCTTTCTTTTCTTTCATATTCAAATGCATATTGTTTATATCCAAGCCAACTCCATAGTCCTCTTAAAAACTTATTATGTTCTGGCAAGTTATTCATGGAGTCAACCACTTTTCTGTCTACAAGTCTAAAATCTCCTGTATCTTTTGGTATATCTACATCTGATAATGCATTTAATGTATTATAAAACATTTTTGCAGTCATTAATTTAAATACTGATTCACCGCTTCTTGTCTTTCTTTTTCCGTAAATTACTTCATTTCCTTCTTCCCATAATTTTAACATATCTGGTATTAATTCTGGTGGATCTTGTAAATCTGCATCTATTATTACAATAGCATCACCTGTTACTTCTTTTAAGCCTGCTGTAACTGCTGCTTGATGTCCAAAATTCCTTGAAAAAGATATTACTTTTACATTTTCATCTTTTTTTGCTATGCCTTCTAAAATTTCTAATGTTTTATCTTTACTTCCATCATTTATAAAAATTATTTCATGTTCATAATCTTTTAAATCTTCTAATACCTTTTTTGTTCTTTTGTAACATTCTTCTGCAACTTTTTCTTCATAATACATTGGTATAACTAATGATACTTTTTTCATTGCCTATTCCTCCATTTTTATAAATTTATTTCCTTTAATTATGACATCGATAAATCTCTTTGTAGCATGTCCATCACACATATTTAAAAATTTTTCTTTAAATTTAGCTAGTTTTTGCTTATCTAATTTTGTGTGTTTTATACTATCTACTAATTCATCTATGTTTTTACAAACATCCCCATATGTATATTCACTAAAATCATAATAAAAATCTCTTGACTCTTTATAATCATCTATGTCTGGTACATAAAAAATAGTTGGTCTATCTAATAATGCATATTCGAAAATACTTGATGAATAATCTGTTATTAGTAAATCTGTTATTAAAAATAGTTCATTTATATCTGTATATGATGTAAGATCTATAATCTTTTTTGATTGTTCTTCTGTTATTTCAAATTGTTCCTTTACAAAAGGATGATTTTTTATTATTAATATATCATTGTCATTCAAGCTTTTATATACTTTGTTTATGTCAAAATATTCAGGTGGATAATGTGCCGTTTTCCTTCCATTTCCTCTAAAAGTTGGTGCAAATAATATTACTCTTTTTCCTTTTAAATTTGGATATTGATTATATATTTTTTCAACTGCTTGTTTCTTTTTTTCTTCATCAAAGAAAAAGTCTGTTCTTTGTACTCCTAATGGATGAATTTTATCTCTTGATACTTGAAATGCTTCTTGATAATTATCTACTATACTTTCAGAACTTACTATTACGTCTGTATAATTTTTATGTGTAATAGATTTTTGGCTAGGTCCTCCGACTTTTCCCATTCTACTAAATCCAACTCTTTTAAATGCACCCAAAGCATGCCAAACTTGTATTAGCTTAGCTCCTTCTCTTATTTTTAGTGGATAAACCAATGGAAAGAAATCATCTATAATTGTATATTTGGCATCAGACATTTCTTTAATTAAATTCATACTATATTTATAATTTAGAGTATCTGTAAGTAATACAAGAACCTCATAATCTTTTTCTTTTTGTAATTCATTATAAATCCATAATAAATTTTCTTTTAATATTGTTCCTCTATTACTTGCTAATATAATTTTCTTCTCATTTAATGGTTTCTTTTTCTTTAAATTATTATACATACTTGTGTAAATAATTCTTTTAACTTTTTGTAATATTGGAGTTAATAATGCTCTTATTTTTTTCTTCAATTGTACTTCCCACCTTAATATTTTTTATTAAATTTCATATAAATTCTGCTTTTTAATTTACGTTTCTTATTTTATAACATTTAATTTGATTTTTCAACACTTTACGTTATATTATTTTAATTAAATTATATTTGACTTATACTTTTTTTAATGATAGTATAGTCATAGTAAAGGAAGGAATCTTATGGAACATTGGAGTATTGAAGATTATAACAATTATAAAAATACAAATAATTTTAAAAAAACTAAATACAAAGCTAATAAAACCTCTATTGACGGTCATACATTTGATAGTCAAAAAGAAGCTGATTATTATATTGAATTAAAATTAAAATTACAAGCCAAAGAAATAAAAGGTTTTTGTTTACAACCTACTTTTATATTGGCTCCTGGTTTAAAATATAAAGCAGACTTTGTTGTGTTTAATAGTGATAACTCTTACGAAGTTATTGATGTTAAAGGTTTTAAAACTAAAGAATATATTGCTAAAAAGAAAGTTTTTGAGGACAAATATAATTTAAAAATAAAAGAGATAGAATAATTTTTATTCTATCATTTATATAAATTGATTGTTTTCATAAAGTTTATATAAATTTTGTAGTTCTTCCATTTTACTATTCATCTGTAATTGTAAATCTGATACTAATTTATAATCTTTTAATTTAATAAATTTTATTATATTACTAATAATGCTTTTTTGTGAAATATCATCTTTACATAATTTTTCTTTTAAATTTGATATTTTTTTCCATAGTTCTTTGTCATAATCATTTGTTTCTTTTAATTGTACACATGTGTAAATCTTTTTTCTATTTTCAGGTATTATCCTTTGCTCTAAATCTAATATCCAATTTGTTATTGATAAATAGGCATATGCTTTTATAATATCTTCGCTAATCATTTTTTCTAATATACTCGTATCTTTCAAGTTAGATATATTTTCAAATACTGTTTTGGGCGATACTCCAAAAAGTTTATCTCTTTCATCTTTTGTATAACATTTAAATACATCATTTTCTTCTCTATATTTTCTATTTGCTTCTAAGTATTTTCCTTTAGTTTCAAATTTTTTACAAAATTCTTCTTCTAAATCTTTTTCTGTTAAATTTTTATTCATGGAAAAATTGATACCATCCACAATTGTTGCAAGTATTGCTGATATAGCTAAAAATAAATTAGTTTTTGGATTTGGAGCTCTTAATTCAAAACGTGTAGATAAAGGATTGCCTATGTCTTTTACTAATCCAATTAATACTGTTCTATTTCGTGTTGTTCCTTTTGCATCTTTTCCTATTGACGCAACAACATGTGTTGGAGCCTCATAGCCTGGTTGTAATCTATTTAATGAATCATTTGTATTTGATATAAACGGATTTATAACTTTATAATTCTTTAAAATGCCCATTATCATTCCCCAACCAATTTTGCTTAAATATCCGTCTACTTTATTTGGTGCTAATAAGTTTATTTTTTTTCCGTTTTTACAATGAGCCATAATACTTAAATGACAATGCTCCCCATTACCTGCAACTTCTAAAATTGGTTTAGCATCAAAGCTAACTTCAAGTCCATGTAATCTAAATACTTCTTTTATTATAATTCTAGCTAATAACTCTTTATCAGCCGTCCTTTTAGCTTCATCAAATTCCCAGTCTATTTCTAATTGCTCTACAATATGGTTTTCTATTTTTTCATTGCCAGAAATATATGTGCTAACACCACCAACTTCTTTATGTCCCATCTCTGGTTTTATCCCATATAACTCAAGTAGTTGTAATGTCTGCTCTAATGCCGTTCTTACAACTCCTTTTGTTCTTTTCCAATATTGTTCTTTTAAAGTTTGAGATAATACCAAGTTTTCAACATTTATTATATTATATGGTGTTCTTACCCAGAATTCTAATTCTGTTCCTAACATAACTTCTACATTATCTACATCTGTTAAATCAATTTTTTTTAATAGATAATTTTTAAATTTATCTATAGAATTTTTTAATATATATCTTGAATCAACAAATTTTTCATTATGCAATAAAAATGACCATATACGCAATGTTCCTATTGGTAAATTTGTTTCTAAATCAATATTTTCATAATTATAGTCTATATACCATGTAGAATTTTTATCAGGTATTAAATCTACTCTTGCATCTGATAATGTAGCAATTTCTGGCAAATCAACTGATGAACCATCAGTTTGTATTCCTTTTTCTAACATACTATCTATATGGTCTATAAAATATTTGATTGGAATTTTTTCATCTGTGTCATTCCCCCATAAGTCAATTCCAACAAATGAAGCAAATTTTATTTCTTTATGCTCTTTTAATATTTGTACTAAATCATTTTTATTGATTTTTTCTTTTGGAATTGTATAAATTAATTTTTTATTTATATTGATTTTATTTTCCATAATAACCTCGTTATTATTTTTTCATCAATTTAAATATTTATTCATTATCTTCCTATTATATCAATTATAAAAATTTTTATCAATACTTTTTCTTTTGACTACATTCGTTCTGTTTCGTCCACTTTTATATTTTATTTCAAAATCTAAAACGCTACAAATATTGTATTACCAATATCTATAGCGTTTTTCGTTTATTTTATATATCATTTGATGTACTATCAGTTGTATTTTGATTATTTTTTTGCCTATTAGATTTCATTCCTCCTTCTCCATCAGGTCTATCTGGTGGAGCTTCTCCATCTCCACGATTCATCATTTCTTCTGTTCTTTCTCTGTTAGGCATCCTATTATTAGTATTTGTTTTTTCATAAATTAAAAATCCTGCTGTTGTAATAATTGCTCCTACCAAAATACCAATAACAAATGGTAATATTTTCTTTTTCATTTTCTACCTCCAAATTTATTTTTTTATTAATATTATCTTATCATTTAAACATTGAAAAACTATTGAAAATTTAATAAATATTAGAAATATTTCTATATAGTTATTTCGACACCTGCTGTCATACCTATCATTACATTTCCATCATTTTCAAATTCTATTGTTACATCAAATTTTCCATTAGATGCTATACTTCCTATATGTGTAATATATCCAGTATATTTTTTATCAATTGCTGTAACTTCAATAGTTGCTTCTTTTCCTATATTTACATTATTAATTTGAGTTTCATCAACTTTCATTGAAACAGATAGCATATTTTTACTTTCTATTTGCACATAATGACTATTTAAACATTTACCTTCTATTTCTGGAAGATTTAATTCTACAATATAACAATCATAAGGTGCTGTTAAATATGTTCCATTAGTATATTTTAAAATATTTGCACCTTTTTCTACATATTGTTTTTCTTCTACACAAATCTCACTCAAATAATAAGTAGCGTGTAATTCTACATTTTCAGTTAATGCAGATGTAATTTCTGAATTTTCGTTTAAAGTTGTTGTTTGATTTTTTCGTGTTCTATTTTCTAGTTCACCATTTTTTACTTTATCTTGCCATTCTGTATTTCCCATATCTGGTCTTTGCATAGCTAAATCTTCTGAATTGCCTTTTTTAGAAAAAACAATAAAACAAACTACAATAATTACAATTAATATGATTATACTTAATGCAATAATTATTTTTTTATGTTTCATCTGTTCCCTCCTCACAATTTACAAAAATTCTATAATAACGAACATCTCCATTTTCAGCTGTTACTGATATTAAGATTTTATTATTTCCATTTTGTATATTATCATTTCCTGCTATATTTATTTTAGCTGTGCTATCTTCTGCTTTTGCAACAATATTTATAGTATTTGTATTGTCAGTCTTTATAAAATAAGTTTCATTTTCTTTATTAAATGATGTATTTAGTTCTATTCCATCAATTTCTAATTTTGATAAATAATTGTTATTTGATCCATTATAAGTTGCTTGTTTTTCATTATTTATACCTGAATTAGATAAACTAGAACCTATATTTGCGTTACTGCTCATTTTTTGATTACTCATCATATTGCTACTAGTCATTTTTTCATTTTTATTATTAGTTTGCTCTTTATTAGAATTATTTTTTTCTGTATTAGGCATCTTAGATTCATTATCTTGCTCATTATTATTTTCATTTGTTTTTTTATTTTTTTCTTCGCTTTGCTCTTTACCTTCGTTTCCTGTATCATCTTCTATTTTTTTCTTTACTACTGTAATTGTTTTGGTAATTTCTTGGGCAACAACTTCTTCTTGAGTATTATTATCTATTTCTAATTCATTAGTAACTGTAGCAGTATTTGTTGTTTGATTTTCTTCTTTTATCTCATTATTTACTATTATTTGAGCAGTAAATTGTATTTTTGTTCCAATTGCCGTTTCCTTTGGTATTGGATAATATAGCTTAATTTGATTTAAACTTATTTTTTCTTTATCTACATCAATACTAATAGCATTTTTGTTATTATCTATTGATACATTTTCTTGATTTTCTGTATAAATATTTTCTGGATCAACATTTGATTTTAGCAATAGCAATATTTTAAACTTATTATATTTTAAACTAGATATATCAAATGTCATTTCCAATGTTTCTTCTGGTGATATTTCTTCTTTGTTTACTTTAAAAAAATCTTTTTCATTTTGATTACCTATAGCATAAGAAACATGAACACTTATCATTATTATTAATAATAAAATACTAATTCCTATCTTTATTCTCTTATTCATTACACTTTCCTCCTTAATCAGTTCTTAGTGCATCAATTGGATTAAGTTTTGCTGCTTTATATGCAGGGAATATTCCAAATATTAATCCTATTAAGCTACTTGCAATAAATGAAATAATTATTATACCTGAACTGCTATTAAAGTTAAATCCAAATGTTTGTAATATTGTTCCTATCCCTATTCCTAAAAGCACACCTATTGTTCCACCCAAAATACATAAAATTAACGATTCTACTAAAAACTGTACTAATAT
>CANRHX010000020.1 GCA_947630545.1 uncultured Clostridia bacterium | reverse complement strand
TTTAGAGAACAAATATTTATTGGTTGGGACATTTTCTAAAGTTACTACTTAAGACATTATCATAAATTAATCATAATACTGATTGCAGGACAATTTTTTTTATTGACAAAAAACACTGTTAGTGATATAATACAATGCAGGCGAATTCTATTTAATGGAGGAAAGAAAATGGATTTGCATATACATACAACATCATCAGATGGAGAAAAAACTCCAATTGAGATTTTAGATATAGCACAAAAAATAAAATTAGAATATTTATCAATAACAGACCATGATAATTGTTTTGCTTATGAAGAATTAGAAAATGTTGATATAAAAAAACATTATAGTGGAAATATTATTGTAGGCACGGAAATTATGACTTGTTTTGAAGGAACAATGATTGAAGTCCTTGGATATGGAGTGGACTATAAAATAATAAACCAATGGTCAAGGGACTATTATTCTAATGAACAAATAGAAATTAGGGACAGAAAAATTTTCGAAAAATTAAAAAATATAATAAAATCCAATTCCGATATTAAACTAACAGAAAGTTTAGAATTACCAAAACAAATACCATATACAGGATATTTTAAATATATGGTATATAATGATATTCTAAAATATAAAGAAAACGATAAATTTTTAAAAAAGTATAATATAAATTCATATGAAGAATTTTTAAGAATAGGACTTTCAAAAAAATCTAGTCCAATTTACATTAATCAAGAAGATTTTTTAATTAATACTAAACAAGTTGTAGATTTAATACATAAAGCTGGTGGACTGGCTTTTTTAGCACATTTATACAAATATCAAATAGATAACCATATCAATTTTTTACAAAAATTGGTAGATAGTAAAGTCGGTTTAGATGGTATAGAGGCTTGCTATTCAAGTTTTACTAAAGAACAAACAAAAAGCATTGAAAATTTTGCTCAAAAAAATAATCTATATCTATCTGGAGGGAGTGATTATCACGGTAGGATAGATAGAAATGAAAAAATCGGCTATGGAACAGAAGGAAAAAGAATTCCAAAGAAATATATAGAAAATTGGTATAATATAATTGATGGAGGTAAAATATGCAACCAAAATTTAGTATAATTATTGCAGCATATAATATTGAAAAGTATATTACAAAAAGTATAAAAAGCGTATTATCACAAACATACAAAAATTACGAATTGATTGTTGTAGACGATGGCTCAACAGATGGAACAATAGATGAAATAAGTAAATTTGAAAGCCAAATAAAATTTATTAAACATGAAGAAAATAAATTTTTAGGTGGAACAAGAAATACAGGAATAGAAGCATCAAAAGGAAAGTATATTATATTTTTAGATGGTGATGATTATTTAAACAACGATAATGTACTACAAAAATTAGATGCACTAATAGGAGATAAAGACATCGATGTAATTTACATGGGATTTGAAATGGTTGGGAAAAAGACAGGAACGATAATACCATCACATGATAATTGTACAAAGGAATTTAGAATAGCAGGCGATAGATATACAAATGCATGGAGTAAGTGCTGGAGAAGAGAGTTTATATTAGAAAACAACTTAAGATTTCCAGAAAACAGATATTATGAGGATGTTATTTTCATTTATAATGCAATTATGAAATCAAATAGTTTTTTAATTGCAGATTTTCCAGTACATACATATTATAGTGGAAGACCTAATAGTATAACTACAAAAATAAGATTTAAAAATTTACATGATAATATACAAAATATAGAAGATTTAGTAAATATTATGAAAGAAGACGATAATGAAACAGTAAGGCTGAAGATAAACAAGGAGGCACAAAGGTGCAAAGAAAGAATCGACGAATTGTTATCGCAATATAATTTACTTGAAAATAATAATAAATAGACATATTATAACCAAACAATAAAAATACAAAAAATTGCTATAGGAGAATAAAAAATGAATCAAAATATTTTTATTGGAAATTATTCAAAAGGAATAAAGAAATTTGAATTACATGAAAATGGAAAATTCAAATATATAGGTACAATTGGAAATCTAGAAAATAATTCGTACATTACAAAATATAAAGATTATATATTTAGTGTACATGAAACACAAAATGGAGAATTAGTATCATATAAAAATGAAAAAATATATAATAGACAGGGTTGTGGAGAACTACCCTGTTATTTAACTATTGACGAAAAAAGAAAAATTATTTATGTTGCAAATTATTCTTCTGGTTCATTTGTAGCTTTTAAATTAGAAGAAGATGGAACAATAGGGGAAAAATTGTACAAAAAGCAATATGAATCTGGATCTAATATTCATCATATAAAAATATACAAAGATAAATTATATGTAACAAATTTAGGCAAAAATACTATATATGAATATAGTACAAATTATGCTGGAAAAAAATTAGATGTAATAGAAAAAAGTAAAATAATTTTTCCAGACAAGACTGAGCCAAGACATATTGTATTAAATGATGATGGAGATATATTTGTTGTAACAGAAATAAGTTGCAGATTATATAAATTAATTCATGACGAAAATGAAAAATTAAAAATTGAAAATAATAAAAGTATAATAATGAAAGAAGAAAATCAATGCGATGAAGATACAGGGTGTGCAATAATAATGTCTTTTAATAAGAAATATATTTATGTTTCTGTTAGAGGAAAAAATGTTATTTCTGTATTTGATGTAGAAGATATGAAATTAATTCAAAGCATTGATTGTGGAGGAACATGTCCAAGAGATATTAGTTTTGATTATACCGGAAAGATTTTTATGTGTGCTAATCAATTATCAAATAATATTGCCATATATGATGTTTTTGATAATGGAATGTTAAAATTTAAAGAGACTATTAATATTGATAATCCAAGTTGTATTATAGTAGAGAAAATATAATGCAACTTGGATTTTTTAATTTTCAAAAAGGAATTATCTAATTTATGAAATTTGACCGGAGTCCACAACAATTTTTTGTTATGAAATTTGACCAGAGTCTACAACAATTTTTTGCCCTGTTATAGCACGAGCTATATGTGTTATAGAAAATACTGCGTCAGCTATATCTGCAGGTGAAGTAAAATGGTCAAGTGCCATCATATCTTTGTATTTATAGTTACAATATCTTTCATCAAGTTCTTGTTGAGTTGCTACTGTTCCCGGTGTAATAGTGTTAACTCTAATATTATCTTTTCCTAATTCTCTTACTATGGAATTCATAAAACCAAATAATCCAGATTTAGCGGCGCTATATGCTGGTAAATCAAAGGATTTTACAGCATTAACAGATGAAAATAGGACAATAGATTTATTAGTATAATCTGATTTTTCTAATAAAGGTAAAAACATTTTCGTTACATATAAATGTGAAGATAAATTTAGTTTTATAGAATTATCTATATCTTCATAAGTTATGTCAAAAATACCATTTAGCTCACTAGAATATGGTGCTCCAACTGCACTTATTATATGATTTATATATTTAAACTTTTGATTAATTTCGTTAAATAAATGTGATAGTTGATCAATATTTGTTACGTCAGCGCTGTAATAAGTATAGTTAGAATTTTCATAAAAAGATGGAGTATCACATTTTGGTTTTTTATCTACAGCTATTACAGTACAATTATTATCTAAATATTTTTGTACTATGGATTTGGCAATTTTTCCATCTCCCCCAAAAATTAAAATTATATCTTTATTCATATAAAATTCAATTCCTTTCTCATTTTACTCTAAGGCAGACAGAAACGAAAGCCATAAGTTTTGCAATACGAATATTATATAACATATTAGCTTAAATATCAATAGATATAAAGAAAAAAGGAAAAGTTCTTTTTTTAGATAATTAGTAACCAATTAATCAAAAAAACACATAAAAATAAGTAAATATATATTGAAGAAATTTCAAATATATTATATAATAGAAAGGTAAAAAAACAGTCATAATTTAAAACATAATATCAAATAAAAAAAGAAAATCCAGAAAGGAGCAAAAAAATGGAAAAAAGCTTTAGCGAAAGCTACAAAAATGCAGGAGTAGACGTAACAGCAGGTTATAAATCTGTTGAATTAATGAAGCAATTTGTAAAAAACACTTATGACAAAAACGTTATTTCAGATTTAGGAGGATTCGGAGGACTATATTCATTAAATACAGAAGAAATAAAACAACCGATTTTAGTTTCAGGTACCGATGGAGTAGGTACTAAATTAAAATTGGCTTTTTTAATGGATAAACACGATACAATAGGACAAGACTGTGTTGCAATGTGTGTTAACGATATAATATGCTGTGGAGCCAAACCACTATTTTTCTTAGATTATATGGCATTAGGAAAAAACGTACCAGAAGTAGTTGCAACAATAGTAAAAGGGGTATCAGATGGATGTGTATTGGCAGGTTGTAGCTTAGTTGGAGGAGAAACAGCAGAAATGCCAGGTTTCTATAAAGAAGGAGAATATGACTTAGCAGGTTTTTCTGTAGGAGTAGTAGACAAAGAAAAAATAATTAATAGCGAAACAATTGAAATAGGAGACAAAGTTATAGGTATTGCATCTTCTGGAGTTCACTCAAATGGATTTTCACTAGTTAGAAAAGTATTTGATATTAATGAACAAAACATAAATAAATATTACGATGAGTTAGGAATGACCATAGGAGAAAGCTTATTAACACCAACAAAAATATATGTAAAACCAGTATTAGAATTAATTAAAAAAGTACAAGTAAAGGGAATTTCTCATATTACTGGTGGAGGATTTTACGAAAATATGCCAAGAATGTTAAAAGATGGAGTTGCATTACAAATTAAAAAGGACTCTTATCCAGTTTTACCAATTTTCAAGTTAATTCAAAAAATTGGAAACATACCTGAAAGAGATATGTATAACACATTTAACATGGGAATTGGAATGGCAATAATAGTAAAGAGTTCAGAAGCCGAAAATGCAGTTAAAATATTAGAAGAACAAGGAGAAAAAGCATATATAATTGGAGAAGTTGTTGAAGGACAAAAAGATATAGATATAATCTAAATAAAAAGGAGATTTAGCATGGAAATAAAGAGAGTTTATGTAAAAAAGAGAGAAGGATTTGACGTAGAGGCAAAAGAATTATTAGCAGACCTAAAAGAAAACTTAAATCTAAAAACATTAGAAAATATTATAATTTTAAATAGATATGATGTAACAAATATTAAAGAAGACGTATTTAAAAAAGCAATAAATACAGTTTTTTCAGAGCCACAGGTAGATGAATGTTTTGTAGAAGAATACCCATTCAATAGTCAAGACAAAGTTTTTGGCATAGAGTTTTTACCAGGTCAATTTGACCAAAGAGCAAATGCATTAGAAGAATGTTTACAAATATTAGCAGGTGGGGATAGACCAATAGCAAAATCAGCTAAAGTCTATGTAATACAGGGAAATATTGAACAACAAGATGTAGAAAAAATAAAAAAATATATGATTAACCAAGTTGATTCAAGAGAATGTTCTTTGGAAAAACCTCAAAATTTAGAACAAAAAACAGAAATTCCAGAAGATGTTGCTGTAATAGAAGGCTTTATAAATATGACAAAAGAAGATTCTGAAAAATTCTACCAAAAATATGGGTTTGCAATGGATTTTGCAGATTTACAATTCTGTCAAAACTATTTCAGAGATGTAGAAAAAAGAAATCCTACAATTACAGAAATGAAAATGATAGATACATATTGGTCAGACCACTGTAGGCACACAACATTTTTAACAAAATTAGAAGTATTAGAAATAAACTGGGATTTACTACAAGAAGTATATAATGATTATTTAAAGGGAAGAGACATTGTATATGAAAATAGGAAGGCAAAAGATATTTGCTTGATGGATATTGCAACAATTGCAGCAAAAGAGTTGAAAAAAGCTGGATATATGAAAGAATTAGACGAATCAGAAGAAATAAATGCATGTAGTATAAAAGCAACAATTGAGGTTGATGGAAAACCAGAAGAATATTTAATAATGTTCAAAAACGAAACACACAATCACCCAACAGAAATTGAACCATTTGGAGGAGCTGCAACATGCTTAGGGGGAGCAATTCGTGACCCACTATCTGGAAGAGTATATGTATATCAAGCAATGAGAGTTACAGGTTGTGGAGACCCAAGAAAAACTATTGAAGAAACATTGCCAAACAAATTACCACAAAGAAAATTAACAAATGAAGCTGCAAGAGGCTATAGTTCATATGGAAATCAAATAGGACTAGCAACAGGACAAGTTGCCGAAATATACCATGAAGGATATGTGGCAAAGCGTATGGAAATTGGAGCTTTGGTTGGAGCTGCACCAAAAGCAAATGTAATTCGTAAAAGACCAATTCCAGGAGATATAGTTATTTTATTAGGTGGAAAAACAGGTAGAGATGGCTGTGGAGGTGCTACAGGTTCATCAAAAGCACATAATAGCGAGTCATTAACAACATGTGGAGCAGAAGTTCAAAAAGGAAATGCACCAGAAGAAAGGAAAGTTCAAAGATTATTTAGAAATCAAGAAGTTACAAAACTAATAAAAAGATGTAATGATTTTGGAGCTGGTGGGGTTTCTGTTGCAATTGGTGAGTTAGCAGATGGACTAGTAATAAACCTAGATAAAGTTCCTAAAAAATATGAAGGATTAGATGGAACAGAACTTGCAATATCAGAATCACAAGAAAGAATGGCAGTTGTTGTTGCTAAAGAAGACAGTGATAAGCTAATTGAATATGCTCAAAAGGAAAACATAGAAGCAACTGTAGTAGCAGAAGTAGTAGAAGAACCAAGAGTAAAAATGTATTGGAGAGGAAAGTTAATTGTTGATATTTCAAGAGAATTTTTAGACACAAACGGAGATGTAAAAAACGAATCTGTAAAAATTGAAAAACCAGATTTAGAAAAATCTTATTTTAAACAAGAAAAAGTAGAAGATATAAAATCTAAATGGGAAGAAACAATACAAGACTTAAATTGTTGTTCACAAAAAGGATTGGTAGAGCGTTTCGATAGTAGTATAGGGGCAAATACAGTTTTAATGCCATTTGGAGGAAAATATCAATTAACACCATCACAAGGAATGGTAGCAAGAATACCTACATTAAATGGAACAACAAAAAGTGGAACAATTATGACTTATGGGTATAACCCTTATTTATCAAGTTGGAGTCCTTTCCATGGTGCTATATATGCAATAGTAGAATCTGTTTCAAAATATGTTGCAATTGGTGGAGATTATAAAAAAGCGTACTTAACACTTCAAGAATATTTTGAAAGATTAAGAAATGACCCAACAAGATGGGGAAAACCTTTCAGTGCATTATTAGGAAGTTATTATGCACAAAAACAATTAAAAATAGCAGCTATTGGTGGAAAAGACAGTATGTCAGGTTCTTATAATGAATTAGATGTTCCTCCAACATTAGTATCATTCTGTATAGGTGAAACAGATACAACTAAAGTAGTATCTAATGAATTTAAACAAAACAATTCAAAAGTAATGTTCTTACAAACAAAAATGGGAAAAGAAGATGTAATAGATTTTGATGATTTAAAAGAAAATTACGAAATTATACATGAGTTAATAAATAAAGGAAAAGTGTTATCTGTAAGTACCATTACAAATGGTGGAATAGCTGATGTTATTACAAAAAGTTGTATTGGTAACAAGATAGGATTTGAATTTGAAAAAGAAATACCAAATCTATTCTATCCATACTATGGATCTTTTGTAATTGAATTAAAAGAAAATGTAGAAAACGAAAAATTGCAAGCTTTAGGAAATACAATTTCAGAAGAAAAAATTATAGTAAATAACGAAGTACAATTTGAATTAAACAAATTAATTGAAATGTGGGAAGCTCCACTAGAAAAAGTATTCCCAACTAAAGTAAAACAAGAAGAAAAGATTGCAAAAAATATATTAAGGGATGAAAAATGTAAAATAACACGTAAAATATCAATTGTAAAACCAAAAGTATTTATTCCAGTATTTCCTGGAACAAACTGCGAATATGACATTGCAAGAGCGTTTGAGGATGCTGGTGCAGTTACAAATACAGTAGTATTTAAAAATATAAAACCACAATATATACAAGAATCAATAGATATGTTTGCAAAAGCAATAGAAGAAGCACAAATAATTGCAATACCTGGAGGATTTAGTAGTGGAGATGAACCAGATGGTTCAGGAAAGTTTATAAGCACTGTATTTAGAAATCCAAAATTAAAAGAATTAATACATAAACACTTATATGAAAAAGATGGACTTATGCTAGGAATTTGTAATGGTTTCCAAGCATTAGTAAAATTAGGATTATTGCCATATGGAGAAATTAAAGAATTAGATGCAAATTCTCCAACACTTACATTTAACACAATTGCAAGGCATCAATCTAAAATGGTAAGAACTAAAGTAGTTTCAAAAATGTCACCATGGTTTAGTGGTGTAGAATTAGGAGAAGAATTTACTATTCCAATTTCTCATGGAGAAGGAAGATTTATAGTATCTTCTGAATTAGAAAAACAATTAATAGAAAATGGACAAATTGCTACACAATATGTTGATTTAAACGGAAATGCAACATATGACATAGCTTATAATCCAAATGGATCAGTTGACGCTATTGAAGGAATTACAAGCCCTGATGGTAGAATACTTGGAAAAATGGGACACTCTGAAAGAAGTTATAGAGAAATTGAAAAAAATATTCCAGGTAGAAAAGATCAAAAAATATTTGAGTCTGGTGTTAACTATTTTAAATAAAAATAATAAAAAAGGAATGAAAAAAATGGAAAACAATAAATATGTAACTCCACTTTCTGGAAGATATGCAAGTGAAGAAATGAACAAACTATGGTCAAATGATAGCAAATATTCAACTTGGAGAAAATTATGGGTAGCACTTGCTGAAACAGAAAAGGAACTAGGAATTGATATTACAGAAGAACAAATCGAAGAAATGAAAAAAAATATAAACAATATTGATTATGATATTGTAAGTAAAAGAGAAAAGGAATGCAGACACGATGTAATGGCACATGTCTATGAATTTGGTGTAAAATGTCCAAAAGCAAAGCCTATAATACATTTAGGAGCGACATCTTGCTATGTTACAGATAATACAGATGTTATATTAATGTCAGAAGCTTTAAAATTAGTAAAACAAAAATTAATTTTAGTTATATCTAATTTAAAAAACTTTGCTATGAAATACAAAGATGTTACTTGCCTAGGATATACACACTTTCAGCCAGCTCAATTAACAACAGTAGGAAAAAGAGCTACACTTTGGCTTCAAGATTTATTAGAAGATTTAGAAGAATTAGAATTTGTACAAAGCCACATGAAATTATTAGGATGCAAAGGAACAACAGGAACTCAAGAAAGCTTTATGAAATTATTTAAAGATGAAGAAAAGGTAAAACAAATTGATGGCAAAATTGCAGAAAAAATGGGATTTAATCATGTTTATTCAGTTTCTGGACAAACATATACAAGAAAATTAGATTCAAGAGTTTTAAATCTTCTAGCCGGAATTGCACAAAGTTGTTCAAAATTTGCTAATGATATGAGATTATTGCAACATGAAAAAGAATTAGAAGAACCTTTTGAAAAAGGTCAAATTGGTTCTTCAGCAATGGCATATAAAAGGAATCCAATGAGAAGTGAAAGAATTAATTCTCTTTCTAGACATGTTATGACATTAGCAATGGATCCTAGCATAACAGCTGCAACGCAATGGTTGGAAAGAACGCTAGATGACTCAGCCAATAAAAGAATATGTGTACCAGAAAGCTTTTTAGCAGTAGACGCCATATTAATTTTATATGCAAATATTTCAAAAGATATTGTAGTATATGAAAATGTAATAAAAACTAACATGATGCAAGAATTACCTTTTATGGCAACAGAGGAAATATTAATGAATGCTGTTTTAAAAGGTGGAGATAGACAAGAATTACACGAAAAAATAAGAGTATATTCAATGGAAGCAGGAAAACAAGTAAAAGAATTAGGAAAACCAAATGATTTAGTAAAAAGAATTGCTGCTGATAAAACATTTGGATTAACTGAAGAAGAAATTATGCAAGCTTTGAATCCAAACAATTTATGCGGAAGAGCACCAAAGCAAGTTGAGGATTTTGTTAAAGAAAGAGTTAATCCAGTTTTAGAAAAATATAGCGATTTAATACAAGATTTAACTGTTGAAGTAAATGTATAATTTGAAAGGAAAAAGTCGATGAAATGTTTATTATTAGGTAATGGTGGTAGAGAGGCAGTTTTAGCCGAACAAATTTCTAAAGATTTCGAGCTATATTCTATTATGGCTTATGCAAACCCATCTATAGTAGAATATGTAGAAAAATCTAACGGAAAATATATTGTAGGAGACCCATTCAATAAAGAATTAGTTGGAAAATTTGTTAAAGAAGAAGGAATAGAAGCTTGTGTTGTAAGTCAAGATAACTTATTGCAAGAAGGATTAATTGATTATGCAAAAAGTTTAGGATTAAAAACATTTGGCCCTACATCTAAAGGAGCTAAAGTAGAATGGAGTAAATCTTATGCTTTAGACATTGTTAGCAAATTAGCACCTGAAATGGTTATAAAAAATCAAAGTATTTCAAACCTACAAGAACTAAACGAAGTTATGAAAAATTATTCAGATGATAGCTTTGTTGTAAAACCAGAAGGGCTAACTGGTGGTAAAGGAGTTAAAGTTGGAGGAATTCACTTTAAAGGAAAGGATGAAGGCTTTGAATATGCTAAATCTTGTTTAGAAGCAGATGGCAGAGTAATTGTACAAGATAAAGTAGAAGGAAGAGAGTTTACAGTAATGGCATTGACAGATGGAAAAAATATTGTTGTTACTCCTACTACTTTTGATTATCCATACCGTTTTGATGAAGATAAAGGACCTGGAACAGGTGGTATGGGATGCCTTAGTTTTGAAAATGGATTATTACCATTTTTGGAGCAAAAAGACATTGACACGTGTAGTAAATTAATTAGTGATACTATAAAATATGTTAATAAAGACAGTATGGAATTTTCAGGTGTAATTTATGGGGGATTTTTCAAATGTAAGCAAGGTATTAAGTTTATTGAATTTAATGCAAGATTTGGAGATCCAGAAGCAATTAATGTATTAAATTCATTAGAAACACCATTTGGGGATGTTATGAAAAATATCTGGGAACAAAAATTATCTAAAGATAATTGTAAATTTAAAAATAATTATACATTTACAGTTTATGTTGTTAGCCCAGATTATGCAATTAGAAAAGGTTCTCCTTGTGAATTTTCTTTAAATACTAAAGGAATTAAAGATAAGGGAGCTAAAGTTTATTTTGCTAGTACAAAAAATATAGATAAAAATTTATATACATCAGTTGGAACATCTAGATTGTTTGCAATACATGCCTCTGGAAAAACATTAGAAGAAGCTCGCAACATAGTGTATAGTGCAATGGAAGGAAATGTTGATAAAAATTTAGATTATAGAAATGATATTGGTGAAATTTACGAGCATTAAAGAATTAATGCGTTGTTGTTAAAAAGGTAATTTTAAAGGGGAATATAAAATGTTTAACAAATTAAAAGAAGAATGTGGAATATTTGGTATTTATACAAAAGAAGCAAAAGAGGAACTAATAGGACAGGTTTGCGTAGGCTTGTCCGCATTACAGCACAGAGGAGAAGAAAGCTGTGGTATAGCAATAAATGAAGATGGAATAATTCATTTTCATAAAGATGTAGGATTAGTTTCTGAAGTTTTTACAAAACACGTACAAGAATCAATGCCTGAAGGTAAAATGGCAATAGGGCATGTACGCTATTCAACAACTGGGGTTAGTAAGAAAGAAAATGCACAACCTATGGTAGTAAGACATAAAAAAGGAAATTTAGCAGTTGTTCATAATGGTAATTTAACAAATGCAGTAGAATTAAAAAGAGAATTAGAAGAACAAGGTGCAATTTTTACAACAACAAGTGATACTGAAGTTATATGCCATATAATAGTAAGAGAAAGATTAAAGACAGGCTCAATAGAAGAAGCTGTAAAAAATACAATGAAAATTATAAAAGGTGCATATTCATTATTAATTTTATCTTCAACTAAAATGATTGCTGTAAGAGATCCACAAGGATTTAGACCTCTTTGTATAGGTCATTTAGGTAATGATGTTGTATTTGCATCTGAAAGTTGTGCTTTAGATATTATAGGTGCAAAATTTGAGCGTGATATAGAACCAGGAGAAGTAATTGTAGTTACAAATAATGAAGTTACTAGTGAGAAATTTTTGCCAAATGAAAATAAAGGGTTATGTGTATTCGAATATATATATTTCGCTAGACCAGATTCAACAATAGATGGAATGAATGTGCATATTTTCCGCGAAAATGCTGGTAGATGCTTAGCAAGACAAAATCCTGTTGATGCAGATATTGTAGCAGGGGTGCCAGATTCGGGAAATGATGCCGCATTAGGATATTCAAAAGAGTCAAAAATTCCATATGATATTGTATTTATTAAAAGCAAATATATAGGAAGAACTTTTATACAAAATACACAAAATAAAAGGAAAAAATTAGTTAGTTTAAAACTAAATCCTTTAAAACAAACAGTAAAAGGTAAAAAAATAGTTTTAGTAGATGATTCTATAGTAAGAGGAACTACTATTACTAGAATTATAAAATCTTTGAAAGATGCTGGAGCAGCAGAAGTTCACATTAGAGTAGCTTCACCTCCATTTGTTGATGTGTGCTATTTTGGAACTGATGTAGACAAAAAGGAAAATTTAATTGCACATCAGAAATCTGTAGAAGAAATTAGGCAACTTATTGGTGCAGATTCCTTGGAATTTTTAAGTCTGGATAGCTTAAAAGAAATAACTAAAGATTGCAATATTAAGGGATTTTGCGATGGATGTTTTACAGGTAAATATCCAATTGATGTGCCAAAAGAAATAGATAAAGAGACTTTTGAAAAAATACAATTTTAAATAAATATAAGCTGGTAGAACTATATTCTATCAGCTTTTATTTTTATTATGATTTAATTGATAAAAACTTAAATATATTAGCAATTAAAATCAAATTTCGTTATTTGCAAATTGATTTAGAACCTTAATAAGTTGAATTTTTTCAACAGATTGAACTTTTTGTGATAAAGTTTCAGGAGTATCTGTTGGCAAAACCTCGACTTGAGTTTGACTAATAATTGTACCCTTATCATATTCTTGATTTATAAAATGAATTGTTGCCCCACTATATTTTTCTTTAGCATTAATTACAGCTTCGTGTACATGCATACCATGCATACCCTTTCCACCATATTTGGGAAGTAAAGATGGATGTGTATTAATAATTTTATATTTGTCAAGTAATTTTGGACCGATCATTTTTAAATAGCCAGCTAGAACTATAAGGTCAATTTGATAGTTAGACAGTTCAGTTTCTAATTCTAAATCTCTATCGTTGAAATTTTTATTTTTTATTATATAAGTAGGTATATTGCTATTTTTGGCTCTTTGTAAAGCAAAAGCGTTAGGGTTGTCAGAAACGACTAAGTTAATTTGAGCATTTAAATTATTATTATTTATATTATCAATTATTGATTGTAAAGTTGATCCATTGCCAGAAGCAAAAACAACTAAATTGTACATAGACAATACCTCCTAATTAATGTTAATTGAAGTTTAACACAGATTAACAATAAAGTCAATTTTAAAGGAAAATATAAAATATTTATTGTTAAAATGCTAGGGAAAACCTAGTGCCGAATAGATAAATTATTTGTATTCGTAAATATTTAGAAAAATGTAATAAAAATTTAATATTTTAAATGTAATTTAGCTTCCGTAAGTAATAATAGAAGTTTTTTTATTTGCCAAAAAAGTAAAGATTTACAAATAATAAATAAATTTGTATAATTTGTATAATTCGTATAAACTCGCATACTACTCGCATACTACTCGCATACTAATTGATACTTGAGAGATAACTTACAAAAAAGGAGAAGAGAAATGAAAAACAGACTATTGCAAAATTTTAATAAGTTGGTAGCAATGATTTTAATTTTAATTATTACACTATCATTTATACCAAATTTATCATTTGCTGGAGAAACTGCTACAGTAGATGGAGTAACTGCAACATTATTAGATGATGGCACACTTACTATTTTTGGAAGTGGAGAGATAACAAGCAGATTAACACATGGTACAGGTATATTGTTTACGAATACTACCTACGATTTTAGTTCTTTGACAAAAAGAGTTATAATTGGAAAAGGTATTACCAGAATTGGGACTGAGGCATTTTATATGTTTGATAATTTAACTAGTATAGAAATTCCAGAAGGAGTTACTAGTATTGGAAATCGTGCATTGTGTGGTTGTACAAATTTAACTAATGTAATAATTCCAAAAGGGGTTACTAGTATTGGAACTAATGCATTTGGTGGTTGTGCAAATTTAACTAATATAGAAATTCCAGAAGGACTTACTAATATTGGAAGTGAAGCATTTTCTAATTGTGAAAATTTAACTAGTGTAATAGTTTCAAAAGGAGTTACTAGTATTGAAGATGGTGCATTTTCTGGTTGCGTTAAATTAACTAATATAGAAATTCCAGAAGGAGTTACTAGTATTGGAGCCAATGCATTTTCTGGTTGTGAAAGTTTAACTAATATAATAATTCCAAAAGGTGTTACTAGTATTGGATCTGGTGCATTTGATAAAAGTGGTTTAATTAGTATAGAAATTCCAGGAAGCGTTACTAGTATTGAATATGGTGCATTTATGAATTGTGAAAATTTAACTAGTGCAATAATTCAAGAAGGGGTTACTAGTATTGGAGATTTTGCATTTGCTAGTTGTGACAATTTAACTAGTGTAAAAATTCCTAAAGGGCTTACTAATATTGGGAAAAGTGCATTTTTCTTTTCTGGTTTAACTAGTATAGAACTTCCAGAAGGCGTTATCAATATTGGAGATTTGGCATTTGCGGGTTGTAATTTAAAAAGTGTAAAAATATTAGAAAGAAATGCCATAATAGGTGATAGTGCATTTGGTCTTTGTGGAAGTTTAACTAGTGTAGAAATGCCAGAAGGGGTTGCTAGTATTGGAGGTTGTGCATTTCAAAGATGTGGTTTAACTAGTATAGAAATTCCAGAAGGCGTTACCGATATTGGAGAGAGTGCATTTTGGCAATGCAATAATTTAAGAAGTGTAAAAATATTAGAAAAAAATGTCAAATTAGGAACTGCAGTATTTGAGGATTGCCATGATTTAACTATATATGGTTATAAAAACTCAACTGCTCAAAAATATTATGAAGAAAATAAAGAAGATTTTGAACAATCAAATATAAAATTTGAAATAATAGACGAACCAGAAACCATTACTAAAAATGGAATAACTTATTTGTTATATACGCAACATAAAACAGCATCTGTAATAAAAGTAGATGCCAATGCAATAAGTAGTGATGGAAAATTATTTATTCCAGATTCTGTTAATTCAAATGATAATGTAACCTATACTGTAACAAAAATTAATAGTAATTCAGTTGAAATAGAGAATATTCAAAGCATACGATTACCAGAAGAACTAACTACAATTGAAGAAAATGCATTTACAAAATATATAGGAACAATAGAAATTCCAAAAAATGTTTCATCATTACATATCAACGCATTTTCAACACGTGAAGTAGATATAATTATAAATGAAAATAATCCATATTATTTTATAAGTGGTGTTTGTTTATACAGTGGAAGCAAAAATGAACGTATACTTCATGGGGTTATAAAAAATGTAGAAGAGAGTAATCCAGTTATGTCTTCGTCTATAGTAGAAATAAAAGAAAAAGCGTTTAAATATTTTACTAACTTGGAAACAGTTACATTAGGTGTAAGGACAACTAAAATTGCAGATGATGCATTTGAAGGATTAGAGGACAAAATAACAATAAAGGGCTATACAGAAAGTTATGCAGAAAAATATGCAAAAGAGCATAATATTAATTTCATAAGCCTTGGTGAAATGCCATATTTCATATGGACAGAAGATAATTATAGTTTTGTAAATGGCAGAGACGATTTTTCTTCATATGAAATAGGAGAGTATAAAAAGTATTTACCAAATACATTAAAAGAATATGCTAAATTGAGTGAAAAATCAGAATGGGGAGGCTCATGCTTTGGTATGGCAATAACATCAATACTTTTCAAAACAGGTTTATTAGATATAAATAAATGGCAAATTGAGAGTCCTAAGAATGATTATACATATGATTTAACATCTCCACATATAAACGAAAAATTAAGATGGTTAATAAATTTTTATCAGGTATTTCAAAACGGAATAAAAAGAAATTATGCTAATAAATTATATGGCGGTAATGATTTAGAAGAATTTTATAATTCTGTTAAGGAATTCTATGAGGATAACAATAAAAGGTTATTATTATGTGGCTACCATTGGGAAGATAGTGGCCATGAAGTTATTATAACAGGGAAACCAGAAGAATTAGATTTTGATTTTTATAAAGAGCGAGGATGGAATTTTGATGCTAATAACTATTATGGACACAGAATTCCAATATATAATGTTAACGATTGTATAAATGAACAGTATTTATATATTAAAGAAGACTTCAGTAAAATCTCTTTAGGATATGATAAATCACTAATAGATTCATTTGACACAACAGCTGATAATTCTTCTAATGGTACATTTGAAAGTATAGACATATATGATGTAGAAAATGTAGTGAGTTTAGAAGATTTAATAAAAAATAATGAGACATTAGAATTTTCAAAAGGTGTATATGTTATGTATAAAATTGATAAAGTTATGAAATTTTCTAATGATAGTGGAGAGTATGCAGACATAGAAGGGTTGGACAAAACAAATGGAACATTAAAATGCGACATACAACCTATATTAGGAACTATTGCAGACGAAGAAACAAAAGGAAATATCAAGGAAGCAGAGGTAGTATTAGAAGATGATGATTGGTATAAAGTAGAAACAAAAAATGATCACGATGAACTGGATGTAAGTATTTTATATGGTGATTCCTTTATGCTAGCAAAAACAAAAGAAGGAGGAAAAGCAACCTTTGAAAATAAAAAATCAGTAGAATTATCAAATCCAAGTGGACAAGAATATGAAACTAAAATAACATTAAATGAAGAATATGCAAAACTTCCATGGTATACAATAACAGCTTCAGGAACAGGTACAAAAGAAATAAAAACAGAAATGACAGACGATGGAGTTGTAGTTACAGGAGATAATCTAAATAATTTAACAATTACAGGAAATAATGAAGAAGAGGAAACACAATTAAATGTAGATACAGACCAAAATAAAGTATTAATAAAAGCAAATGACACAAAAACAAATTTAGTAGCTTATGTAGATAAAGATTCAAACGGAACTTATGAAACACAAATAAGTGAAGGAACCTCTCAAGATAAAGAAGAAACACAAAAACCAAATTCTGGAACAGATAATAATTCAGAAGAAACAGAAAATTCTCAAGATAAAGAGGAAACACAAAAGCCAAATTCTGGAATAGACAATAATTCAGAAGGAACAGGAAATTCTCAAAATAAAGAAGAAGCACAAAAACCAAATTCTGGAATAGAAAATAATTTAGAAGAAGTAGATACTTCAATAACAGATAAAGAACTTCCATATACTGGATTGTCAATTGGAATAGGTGTGGCAATTATAATTTCAATAGGAATATCAATATTTACTTTTATAAAATATTTAAAATATAAAAATGCATAAAAAAAGAAATATAAATAAGGATGGAGGAAAATTATGGAACCAATTAATGTAGTTCATTCAAATTCAAACTCTGGAGTGGAACAGAAAAGATGTCCAAACTGTAATTCTTCAGATATAGAATTAAACCCAATAACAGGAAAATTAAGATGTAATTATTGTAAATATGAATTTGAATCAAAAAAAGTTGAAGGATTTGTTGAAGATATTAATGAGCTTAAAGGAACAGTAATTGGTGCTGGTGCACAAAATATACAACAAATGGAAAATAGTATAATTACATGTAAATGTTCTGGATGTGGAGCAGAAATAACATTAAATGCAAATGAAATAGCATTTGCAAAATGCCATTGGTGTCATACTGGTTTATCATTAAATATGCAAGTCCCAAGTGGCGTAGTACCAGATGCAATATTGCCTTTTAAAGTTTCAAAAGAAGAAGCATTTGAAGACATGAAAAAAATAATTGAAAATAGAAAAGCTTTCGCAAACCAAAATTTTTTAGAAGAATTAAACATTCAAAATTTAAGAGGTGTTTATTTGCCATTTATGATGGTAGATGTTAATGGACATGCAATATTTAAAGGACAAGGACGAAAAATTACCGACACAAATTATGTTAAAGATAAAGATGGGCATGATCGTATTGATAGTTATGATATGGATATATATGATGTAGAGCGTGAATTTGATATACAAATAAATAACTTGCTAGAAGCAACAAATTCTACCCAGGTAAAATGGAAAGAAGTTAAAAAAGAAGATAGAGCAATTTATATATTGAAAACATTAATGCCATTTGATGTTGAAAATTGTGTAAGTTGGGATGCAAATTATTTGAATGGATTTAGTTTTGAAAAAAGGGATGTTGATATTGGAGATATAGCAGACAATATGGGAGTAAAAGCTAAAGATATTGCTAGAATAAAAATAAGCCGTGATTTAGACTATGATGGAGGAGTTTATTGGAATGACGAAGAATTACAAGTAAATGGACAACAATGGAAATCTGTTTATTTACCTGTTTGGATTTATACATATACGTATAATAGAGGTGAAAAAGAATATACATATTATATAGTTGAAAATGCACGTACAAAAGAAACAAACTATGTTCTTCCACTAAGTATTAAAAGAATGCTTATATTGCCTATTATTGGGTTAGGTCTTAGAATTATTAGTAATATTTTAGGAGGTCTTCTTAGCCCAGTAGTTAGTATTTTGCAATTTGCAATTGTTATATTTTTGTGCTATGTTTTTTATAGATATAATCATATTGACCCAAGAAATAGATATGAAAGTGATACTAAATCTGAAATTTTTAATATTAATAGAAAAGATGAATTTAGAAAAAATAAAAAACGTACACAAAAAAATGATAATAGTAAAAAACTAGAAGGAGATACATAAAAAAATCGGCAAATGCCGATTTTTTTTAATCTAAAATTGTAAAATTTCTTGCTGTTTCTTCAAAGCAACTTATTAACTTTTTCTCTAACATAGTATTTTTAACATCACGTGGATAGAAAAGTAATAAAAAATCATAATCATAAGGATCAGTAAAATTATTTCTTAAAACATAAAAGTAATCTACATAGTCAGATGAATCCATTTTAGCTTTAAATAAATATTGCCCATCAGCAAATTCTGTAAATTCATCTACGCCAGATATAGTCTTATTTGATAAATATTGTTCTATACAATCAGCAATTTCATCAAATTCTCCAATTCCTTCATTTAATGAAATAGTACAATCCATATTAAAATTAATTTCATTAGGATTATATTTAAATGAAGCTACAGAAGTCGCATATCCAGCATCTTTAATAAAATCTTGAGAAATCATAAGATTTACATTGTGCCCACGTAAATTTGCACTGATTGGAATGGCTGGAAGTGCTTCTGATGGATGGTCCAACATATCATCACCTTTTGAAACTGGTTCATTTTGTTTTTCTTTAATTTTTCCTTGTTCCTCTTTAATAGTATTTTTTACTTCGTTTACTATATCTGATGCACCTTTTATAAAATCATCTAATATTCCCATTAAAAATCCCTTCTTTCTTAAAATTATTAAATTTATTTAAATTCTTTTCCTGTTAATAAATTATAAGCTTCTTTATATTTTTCAGTTGTTACTCTAATAACATCATCTGGAATAGGAATTCCAGCTTCTGGATCATACCCTGTAGATTTAATCCAATCACGAATATATTGTTTATCAAAGCTTTTTTGACTTCTTCCAACTTCATAATCAGAAGCAGGCCAAAATCTACTAGAATCAGGTGTTAGCATTTCATCACCAATTACTAAATTACCATTCTCATCAACACCAAATTCAAATTTAGTATCAGCTATTATAACACCTTTTGTTAAAGCATATTCAGAACATTTTTTATAAATTTCTATTGTTTTTGCGCGAACTTGTTCAGCTAAATCTTTTCCAATTAATTCGCAAACTTGATCGAAAGAAATATTTTCATCATGTCCTTCTTGAGCTTTTGTTGTTGGTGTAAATATTGGTTCTGGTAATTTTTCAGATTCTTGTAATCCTTCTGGCAATTTTATTCCGCAAACACTACCATCTTGTTTATAGCTTTTCCATCCTGAACCTGTAATGTAACCTCTTACGATACATTCAACAGGAATCATTTTTAATTTTTTAACTAACATTGAACGACCTTCAAATTCTTCTGTTTGAAATTCTTCAGGGAAGTCTTTTATATCAGTTGAAATTACATGGTTTGGAATAATATCTTTTGAATAATCAAACCAAAACTTTGATATTTGATTTAATATTTTTCCCTTTTCAGGAACCATGCTTGGTAAAATATAATCAAATGCTGAAATTCTATCAGATACAACAATTAAAAGCTTGTCATTATCTACTTCATAAATTTCACGAACTTTTCCACTACTAATTTTTTTCATTTTTATAAATTCTCCTTTTTGGTTATTTTTCTATAATTGGATTTAGACAAGGCAGAATGTCTAAATTTAATTATATGCAAATTTTAATGTTTGAAATGACGCATATGAGTAAATATCATAGCTATTCCATATTCATTACATTTATCAATAGAAAGTTGATCTCTCATAGCTCCACCTGGTTGGATTATTGCTGTAATACCAGCTGCGTGTGCAGCTTCAACGCAATCATCAAATGGGAAGAATGCGTCAGATGCTAAAACAGCTCCTTTAGTTGCATCTTCACTTATTAATTCATTTGCATGTTCAATACATTGTTTTGTAGACCAAATTCTATTTACTTGTCCAGGTCCAATTCCAACTGTTTGTTTATCTTTTGCTAATGCTATACCATTTGATTTAACAAATTTTACAACTTTCCAAGCAAACATTAAATCTTCTAATTCTTTTTCTGTTGGAGCTCTATTTGTTACAACTTCATAATTGTCTAATAATTTTGAATCTATTGTTTGAACAATCATACCTCCATTTATTTTTTTAATATCATATGAACCTTCTGGTTGTTTTACTGTAATTTCTGGTAATAGCAATACACGAACGTTTTTCTTTGTTTTTAAAAGTTCTAGTGCTTTATCTGAATAAGATGGGGCAACAATTACTTCTAAGAACATTTCTGACATTTCTTTAGCTATTTGTTCATTAATTTCACGATTACTAACTACTATACCACCGAATATAGACATATTGTCAGCTGAGTAAGCTTTTTGCCAAGCTGTATATATATCTTTACTATCACTTCCAACGCCACAAGGGTTTCCATGCTTACATGCTACAATTGTTGGTTCTTCAAATTCTTTTAATAATTCAAGTGCTCCATTTGTATCGTTTATATTGTTAAAAGATAGTTCTTTTCCATTTAGTTGTTTTGCTGTAACTAAAGATCCTTCACATTTTCCAACTTCTTTGTATAAACAACCAGTTTGATGAGGGTTTTCACCATATCTCATTTCTTGAACTTTTTCAAATGTTAAAGACATTTTTTCAGGATATGAAGTGTCTTTTCTTTCATTTTTTATGTAATTGAAAATCATTGAATCATAGTTTGCTGTATGTTCAAATACTTTTTGCATTAAATAAAATTTGGTATCTAAAGAAACTTGTCCTTCTGATTTTAATTCTTCTAAAACTTTTGAGTAATCATCTGGGTCTGTTATAACTGTAACATCTTGATAATTTTTTGCTGCACTTCTTAACATTGTAGGACCACCAATATCAATGTTTTCAACACATTCTGCTCTAGTTACATTTTCTTTCATAATTGTTTGCTTAAATGGGTATAAGTTAACTACTACAAAGTCAATAGTGTCAATATCTAAATCAGCTATTTGTTTCATGTGGTCAGGATTACTTCTCATTGCTAGTATTCCAGCGTGAACTTTTGGGTGTAGTGTTTTAACACGTCCATCTAAACATTCTGGAAAACCTGTAAGACTTGATATTTCTATTGCATCAACGTTTTCTTCTTTTAACTTTTTGTATGTACCTCCAGTTGAAATGATTTTTACTCCAAGATTTTGGAGTTCTTTTGCAAATTCTACAATGTTTGTTTTGTCTGATACACTAATTAAAGCATTCATTTTAAATCCTCCTATAAATTATTTCATATTTTCTAAATATTTATCTGTACCTAATTCTTGTAATTTTTCATCTTTTGCTATAACGGCATCTTTTAAAGAATTTTTAAATTCTGCTAATTTGTTTTTAATATCTTCATTTCCAACAGCTAAAATTGATGTTGCTAAAATAGCCGCATTTTTTGCTCCATTGATTGCAACTGTCGCAACAGGAATACCAGATGGCATTTGTACTATTGAATAAAGAGAATCAACTCCACCTAGTGTTTTTGTATGAATTGGTATACCTATAACTGGAACTGTTGGAACCATAGCAGCAAATACTCCTGGAAGATGAGCTGCACCACCAGCACCAGCTATAATAACTTTTACGTTATTATTTATTAATTCTTTTGCATAGTCAGTGGCTCTCTCTGGAGTACGATGAACTGAAAGAATTTTCATTTCATAAGAGATGTTCATCTGATCTAAAAATTTTGCACAATCTTTCATAATAGGTAAGTCAGAGTCACTTCCCATAATAATTGAAACGTCAATATTTTTTTTCATAAAATCCTCCTTGAATAATTTAATTTTTATTTATAATACGACTTCCAACTTGTGAAATTACATCACGAGATAGTTTATTTGCAAGCTCAAAAGTCTTATTAATAAATTCTGTATTAATATTTTCTGCATAAGCATATTGTTGAAGAGTTTTCGAAAAGAATGCATCTCCAGCACCAGAAGAATCTACAATATCCGCAATTACTTTTGGAGATTTATCTATTATTTGAATTCTATTGTTTTCTTTAAATATATATCTAGCACCTTTTTTCCCTTTTGTTAGAATTAACAAATCAAAGTTAAAAAGGTTAAAAAATTCTATTTCGTCTTTGACTCCAAATCTTTCAAATAATAAATCTATAACGGTATCATTTAGTTGAACAAATTTTGCCATAGATAAAAAAGATGTTAGGTATTGCCTTGTAAAGTGCTCAAAAAAACGAATATGACCAATGTCTAAACAAATTGTATAATTATTTTTTAGACTTTGTATAAATTTTAAATTTACGGGTTGGAATTTATCTAAAATAACGTATATATGTTTATTTTCTAATTCTTTTGGAAGTTCAGTTGGTAAGTTTTCAGAAAAGTTCATTGTAAATTTCAAAGTTGTTGGTGAATACCAAGAATGAATGATAGAGTTATCTTCCAATTTTGTGTTTGGTATAATAATATTCATTATGTTAGTTTCTTTATTTTCAGTTATTATATAGTCAGTATTTATATTAGCATTTACTAAAGATTGAACAGCGATATTTCCTTCTTTATCATTTCCTTTAGATCCTATAGCATAACATTTTTCTCCCATTAATGATAAGTTGTATAAATCATTCCAATTGCAACCTCCACCATCTTGTTTTAATAAGTTAAAATTATCATCATATATTTTGTCTAAAATAATATCTCCATGCGAGATGAAAATTTTTTCTTCTAACATAAAATCCCCCTTAAATTGATTTTTTATGAAATAATATATAATTGTTCTTTTACGGTAATATTATAATACAGTTTTTGCAAAGAATCAATAAATTTTGACAAAATGTTTACAATTTTATGTAAATATGGTAAAATATAAGTAGTTTGGTAAATTTTAAAGGGGTTATAAATATGAAATATAAATTTAAAAAGATATATGATCCTTCAAAAAGAATAACATTGAAAAGATTAGAAGAATATCAAGATGAAATAATGAGCATAATGCAAGCAACTAGAGAGCTAGAAGAATTTAGCCCAGAGATTGGGTCTGTAATAGAAGGATACAATAAAAAAAGTTGCGATAAAACAATGATGATAAAAGGGGTAAGGAAGTCAAATCAAGAAACAACTAATAGAAGAATTCATCAAGATAATGTAGCAACAGTTGCAAAAAGAATTGCTCAAGGTATGAATGAAAAATATGGTGCAGGTTTGAATTGTGGGATTATAGATATTATGGGAAGAAATCATGATATTGGACATACTCCTTCAGGACATAATGGAGAGTGGTGGCTTTCTAATATTAAAGAAGATTATGGAATGGGGTATTATTGCCATAATGCACTAGGACCAAGAGAATTAATATATACAAACAAAGTATATGATAAAATAATGGACGAGATAAAGAAAAGACATCCAGAAATAGGAGAGAAAAAGTTATCAAGAATAAAGGGTAGTTTGTGGATTATTATGGAAGCAATTAATTCACATAATGGTGAAATGTCAGAACGTGAATATAGACCCGATTTAACTAAAAAGGAAAGTGATTTTGAAAGAGAACTTTTATGTTGTTATACTAAAAAAGGATTTGATAGGACCATTCTTCCTGGTACACCAGAGGGTTCTTTAATGAGAATATGTGATAAAATATCATATATTCCTTATGATATGGTTGATGGATTAAGAGAAGGAATAATTACACAATTAAATGATGAATATAAAGTAGTTTTAAGAGGTCTTGGAATTACAGACGAAGAAATTGAAGAATGTCAAACTACGAAACAATTTGAACCAATTGCTGAAAAATTACAGTCAATTTTTATAAATGATGTTATAAACAATAGTACAGGGACAGTTATAAGGATGTCAAAAGAAACTTCAAAATTAATGCATAAATTAAGAAGTATAAATAATAAGCAAATTGTAAATTGGGTAGTTTTACAAGAAGATAATGATACATATCCACCAGCTATAAAAGAATTTCTAGAAGAATTTAAGCAAATTATATTAGAAAATAATTTAATACAAAAATTAAATAATGGTAAAATTACATTGGAAGAAAGACAAATGTTAATGCAAAAATATAGTAATACTCCTTATGAAGGATTTTTAACATATCTATGCAATACAAATCAAGACGATTTTGCTTATACAAAAAAAATAGTAGTAGAATCAACAAAACAAAGTATTGTCGATGAACAAAACAGAGCTAGAGAAATTGTACAAAATGGAGAACCATTTATTATTTCACCAGATTTTTCTATGAAAGATAAACGTATTCAAAAATATATAAATTATTATAAAAATACACAATATGATGAAGAAAGCATAAAAAAAGATGCTCGTAGAATATGGTTACATATACTTAATCCAAACAAAAAAAGTAAATTATATTTGGGAATGGATGAAAGAATAGCAATAGAGCTTGGAGCAAAGTATTTAGCTACTTTAAGTGATACAGAATTTATTGAATTATTGAGAAATTCTGGTAAAATAGATGAAAAGCAATTTGCAAGTTTGACAAGAGCATATAAGGATATACCTGATTTGCATGAACAAGTTTATATTCAGCCAAATTGGAAAAGAGTATCTGAAGCCCAAGAAAAATCAAGTTTAGAGGAAAAATAAATAACGTGCATAAAATTTATTATGCACGCCTTTTTCATTTAATTTTTTTGCATCCAATCTTTTCCATCGACGATTCTTGCTACCATCATAGAAGATGCTGTATCACCTACAACATTAAGCATTGTAGCTGGAGCGTCTATAATAGTTGCTATAATTGTTAAAATAGGCAAAGCTGCTACTGGATAGCCCATCATTGTTATTATTAACATTTCTGAAATAGTTCCTCCGCCTATTGGAACTGCTGTAACTAATAATGTTGCAAGCAGTGCTATTCCAAGAACTCCCAGTATATCTCCAGTAGTTGCAAGACTAGTTCCAAATAAACATACTAAAAACATAATTTTAAAGGCAGAACCAATTATTGATCCATCTTTATGGAAGCTTGTACCTAAAGGAATTGTTGTTTCTGCTATATCTTCTGATACTCCCATTTTTTTAGTACATTCAATATTTACAGGTATAGATGCAGCACTAGAACATGTGGCTAAAGCGGTAAGTGTTGAAGGTAATACATTTTTCCAAAATGCTTTTACACCTTTTTTTCCACCAGCAACTAATGCATATAAAGTATACATTACTATAAAGAATACAATAGATACTAGCAAGTATATAATAAATGTTTTTAAATATCCTACAGCAATTGATGTCCCAAAGCTTCCTATAAAAGAAGCAAAATAACATCCTAATCCAATTGGAGCATAATACATAATAATTTTAATTATATTATTTACTATTTCATTTGCTGAAACTAAGAAATCTAAAACTGGCTTTGCTTTTTCTCCTGTCATATTAATTGCTATTCCAAAAATTATAGAAAACACTAATAATGCAATTATATTATCTTTTGATAATAATTTTGAGAAGTCATTTACTGTAAGTAAACTTACAGTTCTATCTGCAATTGTTTGATCATCAGATTCTTCATTTTCTGCTACAGTTTCTTCCAAAGAAGAACGAATTACTTCTCCATCTTCCGGTTCTACTAGTTTAATAAAATATGTACTTAAAAATCCAACAAGTACGGCTATTATTGAAGTAATAATAAATACTCCTATAATACTTATTAAAATTTTGCCTAAACGCTTAGGTGTTTTCATTTTTGCAATTGAAGTGGTAATTGTTAAGAAAATTAATGGAATAATTATGACCAGTAAAAGATTTAAAAATAAATCTCCAAAAGGACTTAAAACGGTTGCTTTTTCTTGGAATATAATTCCTACGATTGCACCAACAATAATAGCAACCAATAGAATTATTGTTGATTTGTAATTTGATAAAAATTTTTTCATAGCGTAACCTCTTTTCTAAAAAAAGGAAACTAAAAATATAGTCATATTTTTGGTATTTTTGTCATTATATAATAAGTATTTTATTTTTGCAAGTTAGAAAATGTTTGTTATCATATTTTAAACTTAAAGAATTAAAAAATTTTACTTATAAGTATTGATAAAAATTTAATTTTAAAATATAATGGAAAAGTAATAAACAAAAGAGAAGGAGAAAAGCAATGAAACAAATGGCTCAAATTCTTGCAGGAGTACACGCACACAAAAAATAAACAATTATAAAGATAGAATTATTCAAACTAAATATTAAAAATTAAGAATTAAGAATTAAGAAGGAGGAGTTAAAAAATGTCAGACAAAGTAAAAAGCAAAATAAAAAGAAGCAACAAACGGAATAACATTAATAGCATTAGTCATCACAATCATAGTCTTGCTAATCTTAGCAGGAGTAACAATAGCGATGTTATCAGGAGATAACAGTGCACCACAAAAAGCAACAGATGCAGCACAAAAAGATGCAATATCAGAGGCAAAAGATGAAATAGCAATGGAGGTGCAAGAGGCATTATTAAATTATTATAATAATACTTATGTAGAAGGAGACGGAACAAAAGAAAATAGCATTCAAGAAGTAGTAAGTGGAGCAGCAAGTACTGCAGTGGGAAATGCAACAAGTAGAAATAAACAATTATTACCAGAATCAGGAGTTGACGGAAACACAATAACATTAAATACAAAATCATACACAGTAACAGGAACAATAGACGAAAAAGGTGGAATAACATGGAGTGATACTGAAGCATCAATGGGAGGCTCAGGAAGTATAGCAAAAAAACTTTCAGATACAGATACAACAGAAACATGGAGTGTAGGAAGTTTTGGAAACTTAACTAAAGATTTAAAGTTACCAAAGGAAAAAAATATAATAGCAAAAAAGGGAACAGGGGAAGAGGAGCAACAAGTAGTAATACCAGCAGGATTCATTCAAGCAGATGATTCAGGAAAGACTTTAGAACAAGGAATAGTAATAGAAGATGATGGAAGTAAGAATGGACCAGAAAAAGCAGGAAACCAATTTGTATGGGTGCCAGTAGATCAGAAGCTAACATTTCAAGGACAAACAGAAGAATCAGGAAAAATACAATTAGGAAGATATGATTTTGGAACATCGGTTAGCAAAAAATTAGACGGACCTAAAGACGGAAATGAAGAAATAGTTATGACTTCATATAAGGCAACAGAGGATTCAAATTCAATAGCAAGGAATATAGGAGAATTCGTAGAACAAACGAATAAAGCCAAAGGATATTATATAGGAAGATATGAAATGGGACAAGGAGGAGTATGTAAAGCTAACCAAACAGTATATAATAATGTAACAAGAGATCAAGCGAAGGATGCATCGAGAAATTTATATAACGATGTAAAAAAAGGAGAAACAACAATATATACAAGTGATTTAATAAATAGTTATGCATGGGATACAGCAATAGTGTATATAATGAAAACTACGGGGGAAAATGATTATGCTTATCAAGATGATGGGCAAGGAAGTTCAGCTATTGCAACAGGAACAAAAGGAGATGAAAAATGTAAAATAAATGATATGGCAAAAAATGTTTATGAATTGACAACAGAACACTGTAGTAGCACTGCCACTCCGTGTGTCGGTCGAGGAGGCAATTACTACAATAGCTACAATTGCATGAGCTTTCGCACTGACACTACTTCCGGCGGCGCTTCTAACCTTGGTTTTCGCCCCATTTTATATATCGTAGGGTTATAATTAGCATAAAAAGCAGAGAAGAAGTTTTAAGTTTGATAACCGGACATTCTATATTTTAAGATTTTATCATTATTGCAAAAAAAGTCGTGAAGTACTTTACTTAACGACTTTTTTATAATTTGTATTATAGCAATATAATCACTTTTTGACAATATATTAAAAAAAATTTTTTAAAGTTTTCTGTAAAACATAATTAATTTTATGATTATACAAAGTGTGTAAAATAATAAGAATTAAAGGTTTCTGATAACTTTTCATTTGAACCCTTAAGTAAAGTACTTAATGGTACAAATGAAAGGTGGTAAAAGTATGAATTTTAAAGTAAAAGGACGTAAAAATAAGGGAATAACATTAATAGCACTTGTCATCACGATAATTGTCTTGCTAATCCTAGCAGGAGTGACAATAGCGATGTTATCAGGAGACAACAGTGCACCACAAAAAGCAACAGAGGCAGCGCAAAAAGATGCCATAGCAGGAGCAAAAGATGAAATAGCAATGGAGGTGCAAGAGGCATTATTAAATTACTATAATGATGAATATGTAAAAGGAAATTCAACAGAAGGAGCAAGTACACAATCAGAAGTGGTAAAAGCAGCTTATGATGCAGTAGGAAAAGCCAAAGAAAGAAATAAGCAATTGTTAGATTCATCAGTAGTAAATGGAAATACAATTGTATTAAGAACAAAGTCATATATAGTAATAGGTATAATTGATAAAAATGGCGTAATTACATGGAGCGAAGCAACTACAGTAGGTGGAGAGGTAATAGAAGAAGGAGAGACAACAAAAACTGTTTCAGTAAATTCATTTGCAAATTTAAATGAAGATGCAAGTTTGCCATCAGACAAAAATACAATAGTAAAAAAAGGAACAGGAGAAGATGAACAACAAGTAGTAATTCCAGCTGGTTTCAAACAAGCAAGCGATTCAGCAGTAACATTAGAAGGTGGAATAGTAATAGAAGATGATGGTTCAGATGAGACAAAAAAAGGAAACCAATTTGTATGGGTGCCAGTAAATCAAAAAATCAAATTTCATGACGGTTCGATGCAAGTTATAGAATTAGGAAGATATGATTTTGGAACGAAAGATGACCAGAAATTAGAAGGACCTAAAGATGGAAGTGAAGAAATAGTTATGACTAGTTCATCAGATAAAGCAACAGAGGATTCAAATTCAGTAGCAAGGGCTATAGAAGAATTCAAAACGCAAACGAAATTAGCCAAAGGATATTATATAGGAAGATATGAAATGGGAATAGAAGGAGCTACCGTAAATGAAGACACTAAACAGTGGACAGAAGAAGAAAATGGAAGTAAAAAAGTAGTATGTCAAGCAGGAAAAACAGTATATAATTATAGAACAAGAGATGAAGCAAAAGAGGATTCAAGAAATTTATATAACGAAGTAAAAAAAGGAGAAACAACAATATATACAAGTGATTTAATAAATAGTTATGCATGGGATACAACAGTAGTGTATATAATGAAGACTACAGGGGATAATAATTATGCTTACCAAAATGATGGGCAAGGAAGTTTAGCTGTTGCAACAGGAGCCAAAGGAGATGAAAAATGTAAAATAAATGATATGGCAAAAAATGTTTTAGAATGGACAACAGAGTACTCTAGTAGCACCAACTATCCGTGTGTCTATCGAGGAGGCAATTACTTCTATAGCAACTGTTACACGAGCACTCGCTACTTCAGTAGCACTTCCGACTTCAATCCTAACATTGGCTTTCGTCCCATTTTATATATCGTAGGTCTGAATGCCTAAGGCGATAAACATAAAAAGGTAGAGAAGAAGTTTTAAGTATCAAAATCATATTCTGTATTTTCAAAATTATATTGATTTTTATACTTATCATTAACTAAATAAATTCAATGCGATTTTTATGAAAATTAAAAAAATTCTATCTATAACTATGTCAATAACTTTTGAAAATGTCCCAAAAATTTCTAAACATTAACGGAAAAATATTTCCGCTAAATTATATA
>CANRHX010000019.1 GCA_947630545.1 uncultured Clostridia bacterium | reverse complement strand
AACGAACCGCCGTATACCGAACGGTACGTACGGTGGTGTGAGAGGACGGCAGTTAGTCACTGTCTCCTACTCGATTGTGCCGTGCATGGCATATATCTAGTTGGTGAAAGTCCAATACACGCGTAGGTATCAACGAAGTGTTAGGGAAACACAAAGCATCAATTGTGAGGTTGGGGCTAAAGGAAGTGTGGAACAAAATCGAGGGCTAACGAACAGAAACTTACTATAAGGCTATATAAACGGATAAGGTTGCATAACAAACTAAAGTCCAAAAGATACTCGTAACTTTATGTAGTAAAGTAAGTAGCTAATCGAGGAAAGATAGATGTCTTACCGCGGGAGGTCTTGCAAACGATTAAGGAGAACCCTATTAAGAAAATCGGTCGAAAAAGGTTTATTGCAAGAAGTCAGCAGAGGTCATAGTACTAGGAAACTAGGAAGGACCAAATAATTTGTAGTTTTTACTACTGAAATTGAAGTAGGTTAGAGTCAGAATAAATAAAAGGAAGAGTACCAAGCGTATCTTGGGAACATGCCTCAAAAGATGATTAACCTATGAGCGAAATTAGAAAGGTGGAAACAGATATGGAACTTTTAGAAAAAGTACTTTCCAAAGACAATTTAAACAATGCTTATAAGCAAGTTTACAAAAACAAAGGAGCAAGTGGAGTTGATGGAGCAACCGTAGATGAATTATTTTCTTATATCAAAGAACATAAGGAAGAAATACTTGATAAAATAAGAAATAGAAAATACAAACCTCAACCAGTAAGAAGAGTCTATATACCAAAGGAAAATGGAAAATTAAGAAAATTAGGGATACCAAGTGTTATAGACAGGGTATTACAACAAGCAATAGTACAAATATTAACACCAATATATGAAGAACAGTTTTCAGATAGCTCTTATGGTTTTAGACCCGGAAGATGTTGTGAGCAAGCAGTTATAAAAGCACTTGAATTGTTCAATGATGGATATGATTGGATAGTAGATATAGACTTACAATCATTCTTTGATGAAGTAAATCAAGATAAGCTAATAGGCATTATAAGAAGAACTGTAAAAGACGGAAATTTAGTATCTCTAATAAGAAAATTCTTACAAAGTGGAGTAATGGAAAAAGGAGTTATTCAAGAAACTAAAAAGGGAACACCACAAGGTGGCAACCTAAGTCCATTATTATCAAACATTATGTTAAATGAACTAGATAAAGAATTAGAAGCAAGAGGACTAAATTTCGTAAGATATGCAGATGACTGTTTGATTATGGTAAAATCAGAAAAAGCAGCAAATAGAGTAATGGGAAGTATAACTACATTTATAACTAAGAAATTAGGATTAAAAGTAAATGCAGAAAAGAGTAAAGTAGCAAGACCTAACGAGATTAAGTATTTAGGTTTTGGATTTTACAAAAAGTTTAGTCAAAATGAATGGAGACCAAAACCACATATTAAATCAATGGAAAAGTTTAAGACTAAATTACACAATATACTTATAAGAAGTAGAAGTATGAGTTTAGACGAAAGAATGCTTAAACTAAAACAATTAATATATGGTTGGGTTAACTACTTTAAAATTGCAGATATGAAAGTATTTCTTGAAAGAACAGACGAATGGATACGAAGGAAACTCAGAGTTATCATATGGAAACAATGGAAAAAGATAAGGAAAAGATATACTTGTCTTAGAAAGTTGGGAATAAACCATAGAGATGCCTATGTAACAGCCAATTCAAGAAGAGGTTATTATCATATTGCGCACACAAGAGTGCTAGAAACTGCAATCTCAAAAGAAAGACTAAACAAAAGAGGCCTAGTAAATTCACTAGACCATTACTTAAAAGTTCATATTATTACAAATTAAACCGCCGTATACCGAACGGTACGTACGGTGGTGTGAGAGGGTATCATATCAATAAAATTGAAAAATTTATTGAAAATTTACTCTACTCGATTTTAGAAAGAAGGGATAAGATGTTAGATAAAAAATATAATCATTTAGAAGTTGAAAAAAATAAATATACAACTTGGAAAGAAAAAGGTTATTTTGAAGCAGATGTTAAAAGTAAAAAGCCTCCATTTTGTATTGTAATTCCACCTCCTAATGTTACAGGTAAGCTTCATTTGGGGCATGCCTGGGATGTAACTTTACAGGATATAATTATTCGATATAAAAGAATGCAAGGTTATGATTGTTTATGGCTACCAGGAATGGATCATGCTGGTATTGCGACTCAGGCTAAAGTTGATAAAAGATTAAAAGAGCAAGGTATTAAGCCACGAGAAATGAAAAGAGAAGAATGGTTAAAACAAGCTTGGGCTTGGAAAGAGGAATATGCTAATACTATTCATGATCAATGGGCTAAAATGGGTATTTCTGTTGATTATTCTAAAGAAAGATTTACTTTAGATGAGGGGTTAAATAGAGCTGTAAATGAAGTTTTTATTAGATTATATAAAGAAGGACTTATTTATCGAGGAGAACGTATTATTAACTGGGATCCAGAACAAATGACGGCCTTATCAAATGAAGAAGTTATTTATAAAGAAGATAAGGGAGCATTTTACCATTTAAAATATTTTATTGAAGGAACAACTGATTATTTAGAGGTGGCAACTACTAGACCAGAAACTCTTTTTGGAGATACGGCTGTAGCTGTTAATCCTAAAGATAAGCGCTATAAAGATTTAATTGGTAAAAATGTTATTTTACCTATTGTTAATAAAGCAATTCCAATTATTGGTGATATACATGCTGATCCGGAATTTGGAACAGGGGTAGTTAAGATTACACCAGCTCATGATCCTAATGATTTTGAGGTTGGAAATCGACATAATTTAGAAAGAATTGTGGTTATGAATCCTGATGCTACCATGAATGAAAATGCTCTTTCATATTGTGGAATGACGCGTGAAGAATGTCGTGAGGCTTTAGTTAAAGATTTAAAAAAGCAAAACTTACTTATTAAAATTGAAGAAATGACACATTCAGTTGGACATAGTGAAAGAAGTGATGCAGTAGTTGAACCTTATCTTTCAAAGCAATGGTTTGTAAAAATGCGACCTTTGGCAGATAAAGTTTTAGAAAATCAAAAAAATAAAGAAACAAAGGTTAATTTTGTACCTACACGATATGAAAAAACAATGAATCATTGGATGGAAATTACTTATGATTGGTGTATTTCACGGCAATTATGGTGGGGACATCGTATTCCTGCTTGGTATAAAGATAATGAAGTAAAGGTGCAAATTGAATCTCCAGGTGAGGGTTGGGTACAAGATCCAGATGTATTAGATACTTGGTTTTCATCAGCATTGTGGCCTTTTTCAACATTAGGTTGGCCTAATAAAACGCCTTTATTAAAAAGATATTATCCTAATAGTGTGTTAGTAACAGGATATGATATTATTCCTTTTTGGGTTAATAGAATGACATTTCAAGGATTGAAATTTACTGGTAAAAGACCTTTTAAAGATTGTTTGATACATGGACTTATTAGAGATAAAGAAGGAAGAAAAATGTCTAAGTCTTTAGGTAATGGTGTTGATCCAATGGATGTTATTGAAACATATGGAGCAGATTCCTTAAGATATTTCTTAACAACTAATTCAGCTCCTGGTATGGATTTAAGATATGATGAAGCTAAAGTAAAATCTACTTGGAATTTTATCAATAAGCTTTGGAATGCTTCACGTTATGTATTGATGAATATTGAAGATTTACAAGATAAAGAAATTTCTCAAGAGGAATTGACATTATATGATAAATGGATTTTAACTAAGAAAAATGAATTAATAAAATCAACGATTAAAAATATGGATAAATATAATTTTCATAATGTAGGTAGTGAATTATATACATTTATTTGGGAAGATTTTTGTGACTGGTATATTGAACTTACTAAGGCAAATATGACTAAAACTTCTAAAATAATTCTTCTTGATACTTTAGAGACTATATTAAAATTACTTCATCCTTTTATGCCATATGTAACTGAAGAAATATATTCAATGTTACCAATAAAAGATAGCGAATCTATTATGATTTCTAAATATCCTGAATATAATAAAAAAGAAATTTATAAAGAAGAGGAAGAAAAGTTAAAAACAGTTCTAGAAGATATTGTTGCTATTAGAAATATGAAAGCTACTAATAAAATTACTAAAAAGGCATTTGTTAATTTTGAGTGTGAAAATAGTAATTTAATTTCAATTTATGCCTCACAATTAAAGATTACGGATGCTAATTTAACAAGTGATGACCCAGATAATATGATTAGTTGTAATTATAAATCGCAAAATATTAATATTACTTATTTCTTTGAAAATGAAATTGTTGATGAAAAAATTGTTTTGGAAGAAATAGAAAAATTAAAACAATCAATTGAACGTCGTAAGAAGCTTTTGGCTAATGAAAATTATGTTAATAAAGCACCAAGTAATGTAGTGGAAGCTGATCGTAAGAAATTAAGAGAAGAAGAAGAAAAATTAAAAAATTTACTAAATTAGATATTTTTCTTTTTAAATTATTTGTGATAAACAATAAAAAAGGAAGTTAGTAGCAAGCTAATTTCCTTTTATATTTAATATTAATATCTTTCTTTGATAATTCTTTTACTACAAGAATAGGTAATTAGGAAATATCCACCATAGATAATAACAATAAATATAGCTGTTGTAATGATTGATGGTAATAATTGTTCATTACCAAATACTTCTAATACTTTAACAGCAAACATTATTCCAAAGATAGAATGAATTATAGCAAGTAGTAATGGTAGTGTAAAGAAAATGGCAATTTGTCTAAATAAGGCTTTATTAATTTCTTTTTCAGCTGTACCAATTTTTCTTAGCATTTTATATCTTTCTTTGTTATCGCTACTTTCAGATAATTCTTTCAAGCCTAAAATTGCGGCACTACTAATTAAGAAAATTATTCCTAAATAAAGACCGATAAATGTAACCATGGCAGATAGGCCTGTTGTTGCTTCACTAATTGCAAGTTTAGTTGAACCACTTGGGAGTAAATATTCATTTATTTTTGGATTATTATCATCTAATTGATTAATTTTATTTTCAATTTTCATAATTTCTTTTTTATTAGTTGTTTTATAATTACCTATCAAATGATTTTCATATAAGTATTTTTCATCTACGATATTATCAGATACTAATATAATTCCTGTATTAATATGTTGACTAGACATTTCTAAAAAGCCATCTTGGCAGGAAGTATATTTAGGTTTTAAAGTATGACTAAATAAATTAATTGTTTCTTTATTTTTAAGAGCAATATTTCTTATATCAACCATTGATTTAAAATCAGCAACAATCATATATTCATCAGAATTTAAAGAATATTCTTTATTACCATAAAGCTTTGCTACTTTATTATAGTCACTAATTTTCATGATAGCTTCTGGATCATCATAATCTAGAAAGGGAAACTTTGTTCTTATCATTTCTAATTTAGAGCCTAAAGTATGATTCATAGTGAGATCTGGTGTTGTATATAGATTTATATCAATATAATTTTTAAAATAAGAAAGAATATCAAAATCAAATAATTCAAACATTTCTTTTACAGTATAGTGAGAATTTTTAATTTGAGAATCATTAAATCCCATACCTCTAAAATCATCATAGTATCGCTCCATATTTATAACAAGAGAAAAATCAGCATCTACGGGAGCAAGTTCTTTAATATTTTTATTCATAGAGTTTTTTATAGTAAGACATGCAGATAATAGGCAAATTGTTATGAATAGCATTAAACAAATAATTGTTGCTCCAAACACAGTGGTGTTAATTTTACTACTAAACTCTCTTAATGTAAAACTATTTAATCCTTTATAGTAAAATTTTTTAATACTCATAGCAATTCTTAAAATGAGTCCAGATAAAGACCAAAAGATAAAGAAGGTTGCTGCTGCACCCATTATGATAGGCTTTATTATATCTTTTACTTCTTGTAGTGTTAAAAAATCATGAGTAACTAGGTAATAGGCTCTTCCTAAAACGATACAAGAAATGATAAAGATAATAATACATAAATAAGGGCTTTTTAGTTTGATTTTTTCACTTGTTTTAGATCCATTTAATAAATCAATTAACTTACATTTACTAATACTTATCGTATTAAATATCATGACGAATAAATACATAATACTAAAATAAATAATAGTTTTAATACAAGCAGATGAAGAAAATACAAAGGCAAACTTTGTGAGATTTGCTTCAAACATATTAGCAACAACTAAACTCATAACTTGTGATAGTAAAACCCCAAAACCTAAGCCAACTAAAAGTGAAATTAGACCGATAAATAGTGTTTCAAAGAATAATATTAAAGATATTTTTCTTTTACTCATACCTAAAGTTAAATAAATTCCAAATTCTTTATTTCTTCGTTTAATTAAAAATCTTGAAGCATAGATAATCAAGAAACCTAAGATAAATGATACAAAGACACTAACTCCAGATAACATAGTCATCATGAGATCAATTAATTCTATTGTTGAAGATGAAACATCCATCATAACGGTTTGACTATCAAGAGCATTAAAAACATAGAATATTGCTACACCAAGAATAAGGGTAAAAAAGTAGATGGTATAGTCTTTTATACTTTTCTTGATGTTTTTTAGCGATAACTTACAAAGCATCATTTAAATCGCCACCTAGTAATGTTACAACATCAATAATTTTATCAAAAAAATTTTTTCTGGAATCATTTCCTTTATGGATTTCTTTAAAGATTTTACCATCTTTGATAAAAATTACTCTTTTTGCATAACTAGCTGTAAAAGCATCATGAGTAACCATAAGAATAGTTGCTCCTAGTTTATCTAAAAATTCTAATTTTTCTAGTAACATTTTAGCTGATTTAGAATCAAGAGCTCCTGTTGGTTCATCAGCAAGAATTAATTTTGGATCTGTAACAATAGCTCGAGCAGAAGCTACTCGTTGTTTTTCTCCTCCAGACATTTGGTAAGGATACTTATTTAAAACAGCTTTAATATCAAGTTCTTCAGCAACTTTTTTTATCTTCGCTTCTATTTCTTTAGCACTAGCATTTTGAATAGACAAAGCAAGAGCAATATTTTCATAAGCTGTTAAAGTATCTAATAAATTAAAATCTTGAAAGATAAAACCTAATTCTTCTCTTCTAAATTTATTAAGTTCATTTCCTTTTAATTTAGTAATATCAACTCCACCAACAAAAATATGACCACTTGTTACTTTATCAATTGTAGATATGCAATTTAAAAGAGTAGTTTTACCGGAACCAGAGGCTCCCATAATAGCTACAAATTCGCCTTTTTCAACTTCAAAAGATAAATTATTTATGGCTTTTGTTAAAGATGAACGACTACCATAGTATTTTTCAATTTTTTCAACTTTTAAAATATTTTCCATATAATTTCTCCTTTCATAAGCATCATAAAATAAAAAAACTAATTTGTCGCATCTTTAATATTACAAAATCATTACAATTTTGTAATATTACTTTAAAACATCATAATATTTGTTTTTGGCGAAGGTTATATAAACTTTTGTATAAGTATTATAAATAGATTCTATAGCTATTTTATGACCTAATTTTTCACACATATTTTTAGCAATAAATAAACCCATTCCAGTAGAAGAACTTTTATTTCTTCCATTTTCTCCAGTAAATGATTTATCAAAAACTTGTTTTAAATCGGACTTCTTAATTCCTATACCATTATCTTCAATTATTAAAGTTGTTTTTTCTTTTACATCTTGAACAAATATTTTAATATAAGAATTATCAATATTTCTTCTATACTTAATACTATTATTAACTAATTGATTTAAAATAAATTCTAACCATTTAGAATCTGTTAAGACGGAGATATCAATATTTTCTACAATAAAATCTATTTTATTTTCTAATAAGTCATCCATATTTTTAAGTCCTACATTTTTAATAACTTTTGATAACTCTACTTCTTTTATTAAATAATCTTTTTCCGCATTTTCTGATCGAACATAATATAGAACTTGATCTACATAATTTTCTAATCTTTTTAATTGTCTAGTTATTTTTTTATTGAACTGATCTTTATGATTATTACTTATTAATACTAAAGTAGAAAGAGGAATTTTAACTTCATGAATCCACATTTCAATATATTCTTTAAAGTCTTGTAAAGCTTCTTCTAGTAGATTGACATTTTCACTCATCGATTTATTAATTTCATATAAAGCTTGATATAATAATTCTCCTTCATAAAATTCGGGTTTAGATAATGTTTCTAATACTAAATAACTTTTATCAAGAGATTTAATATTTGCAATTAGATTATCATAAAATTTTTTCTTTCTAAAATATGGTATTAATAAAATTAGTAAAAAACAACTAATATATATAAATGATGAGGATATAATAACGGAAGAGTTTATTTTAAAAGCAAAAAATATAAGTAAATTAAGGGTAAAACAAATACTAAATATAATTAATTTAAATAAATTATCTTTACAATATTTATTAAATTTCATATTAATATATAACCTAATCCTTTCCTTGTATCAATGGCGTTTTCATAACCAACTTCTTTTAATTTATTTCTAAGTCTATTGATATTAACTGTTAAAGTATTATCATTAATATAATCAGAAGTATCCCAAATGGCAGTTATTAGTTCATCACGAGTTACAATTTTATTTTGATTATTTAATAAATAAGCAAAAATAATTATTTCATTTTTAGTTAATGGTACTTCTAAAGTGGCATTTTTAATTGTTCCTTTGGTAATATCAAATTTTAAATCTTTATAGGTTAGAATATTAGCAGTTGGATTATAATTTAAGTTTGTTCTTTTTAATATAGCTTCTATTCTTAAAAGTAAAATAGTAGGATTATAAGGTTTTGTAATATAATCATCAGCTCCATAAGTAATGGATAAAGCTTCTTCTGTCTCAGAATTAATACTTGTTACCATAATAACAGGAATATTGGATTTTTTTCTTAGATTTTGTAAGAGGATTTTTCCATTTATAAGAGGGATATTTATATCAAGTAAAATTAAATCAGGAGATAAGTCTAATATTTCAGATAAAGCATTTTTAAAATCTTTTAAGATTAAAGGTTCATAATTATTATTTTTTAAAAGTTTAGCAAGTTCATTACAAATTATTTCTTCATCTTCAATAATCATAATTTTATTCATATATTTCACCACGTTTCTTTATATTATTATATCATGAACAAAATTTTTAAATCTTACAGTTTTGTAACATATAAAATACTAATATCATTGCAAAAATAAGTAAAGTGTGATATAATGTTGACACTTTATTAAGAAGGGACTTTAATAAAAATTTAGGGGTGAAGAAAAAATGGAAAGTTTAAATATTACAAAAATTAAAGAGATTTATGATTTTGAAAAAGAAAAAATCTTTGTTACTGATATTTTAGAAGAAACAGTAAAGAGATTTAAGAGTGCTATAGAAAAGGGAGTAAATGTTGCGGCTTATAAAGAAGAAATTTTATATTTAGAAGAAATATTAGCAAGTGATGAATTAATTGAAAAAGCTGCAATAATGCATACTTTAGAAACTTTGAATATAATTCTTAGAGAAGCTTGTCCTGAGTTTAATGCGAGAAGTCAATTTAATAAATTAAAACGAACTTCAAATCAACCAATATCTGCTTTTGGACGGACATTTGTTATTGAAGATAAAGATGTTAGGTCCTATACTATTGAAGATTTTAGAAAAATGTTATTTGCTGCTGTTGGGTTGGAATTTACACCGGCTAGTGAAATAGTTGATGTAGCTAATGAATTAAATATGTTTAGAAGAAATAATGGTAATGCTTATAATTTGGAAAAAACAATTGAAAAATTAAGTTGTAAAACTTTAATAAATCCTCAGTATAATTATGACGTATTTTCTAATGATTGGGGAGTTATAGACAATCTTAATTTTAAAACTTTACCAATATCAACTAAATGGTTATATCCAATAAATGTAGTTAAGATAAATGATGAATTTATTCCAAAAAGAATTGTTAAAAATATTAAGAAGTAATTATTTATAATTAAAGTAGATTTTTCTGCTTTTTTTTCGACAAAATAAGAAAGATGTTTTTGTTATCTTATTAATGGTGATAAGATGAAAAAAACAATTATTTGGAGTTTTATATTTATAGTTTTAGGTTTTGCTTTGGGTAGTTCATTTTATAATGGTACTTATTCTTCTTTAAATGAAGTGGTTAAAAATAAAAATAAATTTTATTTTTTACAGGAAGGAGTTTATAATTCCTTACCATCTTTAAAAAAGAATATTTCTAATTTAGAACAAAAGGTTATAGATCATAAAGATAATAATTATTATGTATATGTAGGTATTACTAGAGATAAAGAGGTTTTAGCAAAATTACAAAAAATTTATAAAGAAAAAGGTTTACAATTATTAGAAAAAGAACAAACTATTAATAGTGAGGAATTTATTAATAATGTTGAACAATTTGATTTATTAATAAGAGAGAGTTCAGAAGAAGATGAAATTCTTGCTATTGAAGAAGTAGTTTTAGCTAATTATGAAGAGGTAAGTGGTTAGGAATATTTATTTTTTTGTTTATAATTTATGTGAGGTGCATATGAGTTATAAAATAAAAGAAATTCCAGAAGAAGAACGTCCCAGAGAAAAGTTAAAGAAAAGAGGCGTTCATTATTTAAGTAATGCAGAATTATTAGCTATTATACTTAAAACAGGTACTAAAGAAAAAAATGTTAATGAACTAGCGTTAGATATTTTAAAAAGATATGATTTGGTTCAAATGAAAGAGTTATATGTAAATAATTTAACAGCTATTAAAGGAATAGGTGAGGTAAAAGCAATTGAAGTTTTAGCGGCTATTGAATTAGGAAAAAGAATTTATAATTCTAAGAAGAGTAATAAAATAGTTTTAAATAATGCTAAGGCAATTTGGAGTTATAGTAAAGAATTGTTTTATAATAAAAAACAAGAATTATTTATTTGTCTATATTTAAATACAAAAAATATTCTTATAGATAAAAAATTACTTTTTATGGGAACTTTAAATCAAAGTACAATTCATATAAGAGAAATTTTTAAAGAAGCATATAGACTTAGTGCTTCTTCAATTATATGTTTACATAATCATCCCTCAGGAGATATAACGCCTAGTAAAGAAGATATTTTATTTACACAAAGAGTAATGCAAGTAGGTTTTATTCAAGGAATTCCAATTATTGATCATGTTATTATAGGAGAGGATACTTTTTATAGTTTTTATGATCATAAAGATATATTAAATCTTTAAAAAAGTAGGAAAAAAAGTTATACTATAAGTGGTTAGGAAATGGAGATATTTTATGAAAAGAAAAAATAAAATTGATAAAAAAATTATTATTTGTTGTAGTATTTTTTTAATTGTTGGAGGGTTATTTTTATCTATAAATTTAAATAGAAATTACTATTTTATGGAAGCTTTTTTTAAAGATTTCTCTGTTAATATAGAAAAAATTATTATGTATCCTTTTACTGCTTTTAATAAAGAAAAAGTAGAAAATCAAGATGAAAGTTATTTGATTCAAAAGAATGTTAATGAGTCATTAGAAAAAGAAATTAGTGAGTTAAAAGAAGTACTTAATTTAAATAATACTTTAACTGAATATGATGTAGAAAATGCAACTATATTATCAAGAAATAAAAGTTATTGGTTTAATACTATTACTATTGATAAGGGTAAGAAAAATGGGTTAAAAAAGAATATGGCTGTTATAACTAAAAATGGATTAATTGGAAAAATTTATAAAGTAGCAAATACATCATCAGAAGTTAAATTAATTACGGCTGATGATATTAATTTTAAAGTTAGTGTCGCTATTAAGACAAATGATTCAGATAATTATGCTATTTTAAATGGCTATGATAGTAAAAGTGGACTTATTAAAGTTAATGATATTGATAAAACAACAGTTGTTAATAAAGATGATGTTGTGCTAACAAGTGGTTTAGGAGGAGTTTTTCCAGGGGGCATTTATATTGGAACAGTTGCTAAAATAGAAAATGATAAATATAATTTGAGTAAAACTTTATATATAAAAACAGAACAAGATTTTAATAATATTCATTATGTAACAATTCTTAAGGAGAAAAAATAGATGTTAGCTTTAAGTATAGTAATAATTTCATTTATTTTAGATGGAATACTTAATAATTTTTTGCCTTTTATGGTAGGAGATTTATCAATATTTAGTCCTTTATTAACACTTGTTTCCATAATGATTATTTATCCGTTATATAGAAAAAAAGAAAAAAAGTATTTTATAACAATTTTTATAGTAGGCTTTATTTATGATTTATTTTATACTAATTTATTATTTTTTAATGCTTTATTATTTTTATTAATTGGCTTTTTTGTAAAACAATTTTTTAAATATTTGGAATATAATTTTATTAATATATTTATAAGTACAATTTTAATAATTTGTTTATATGAAGTAACTATAGCAGTAATAATATTAATATTTAATTTAGTTCCTATAACTATATTTAAATTAATATATAAAATAGGACATACTTTAATTTTAAATATTTTGTATGCTGAGGCGTTATATTTAATTTTAAAATTAGTTCCTAAAAAATTTAAAAGAGTAAAAATTAATTAATATTTTGGCTTTTTAAACATATAATTTGATGAGGAGATTATATGGAAAAAAAGACATTAAAAAAGAAACTTGTTTTAAAAAGAAAAGTACGTAATTTTATTAGTAGAACTTTAATAACAGTAATTATTGTATTAATTGCTTTAATAGTAGTTAAAAATAATCCTAGTTTTAAAAATATAATTATTGAAAATGTTTATGAGAAGAGCTTTAAATTTACAAAAGCAAAAAAATTTTATCAAAAATATTTTGGAGATATATTAACTCTTGATAGTATTTCAAAAGAAGAACAAGCTGTTTTTAGTGAAAAACTTAATTATGAAAAAGTGGAAAAGTATAATAATGGAGTTGCTTTGACAGTTAATAAAAATTATATGGTGCCAATATTAGAGAGTGGTGTTGTTGTATTTATGGGAGAAAAAGAGGGATATGGAAGTACTGTAGTAGTTGAACAAATAGATGGAATTACAGTTAGTTATGGTAATATTTCTACTAATAATTTGAAATTATATGATTATATAGAAAAAGGTAATTTGTTAGGTGAAGCTAATGATGAAAAATTATATTTAATATTTCAAAAAGATGGGAAATTTTTAGATTATAAAAAATATATTTAGCTATTTTGAAATAAACTTTTTTGTCTATGTTATTGCTATTGTAGCTATTTTTACAGCTTCATTTATGCCTTTTTTTATAATTAGTTTTTTAATAATTATTCATGAATTGGGACATTTTTTTATGGCTAAAGTTTTAGGAGTGGAAGTAGAAAAAATTTATATTTATCCTTTAGGTGGAATATCTAAATTTTTTATGGATTTTAATTTGAGTTTCAAAAAAGAATTTTTAATTTTAATAACTGGACCTTTATGTCAATTAATAGGAGCTTTTTTATTACTATCTTTTTTGCCACATTATAGTGATATTATAAAAATTTATAATTTTAATATTTTATTATTTAATTTATTACCAATATATCCTTTAGATGGAGGTAAATTAGTTAATTTAGTATTATGTAATTTTTTATCTTTTAAAAGAAGTTATTATTTATCTTTTTTTATTGGCTATGTTATTGTTTTTTTTATATTTTTAAAAAATATATCTACTTTAAAAATTAATTTAATTTTTGTTGTGTTATTTTTAATGTATAAATTAACAAAAGAATATAAAAATATTAATTATTATTTTGAAAAATTTCTTTTAGAAAGATATTTAAATAATTATACTTTTAATGATACTAAAATTATTAAGAATATAAATAATATGTATAAAAATAAAAATCATTTAATAAAAGTTAGGGATAATTATTATTGGGAAAAAGATTTATTAAATAAAATATATAAAAAATGTTGACATTAAAAAAATGTATATGTTATAATTTTATTGTTGGTTGGAAGTATGGGGCATTAGCTCAGCTGGGAGAGCGCCACGTTTGCACCGTGGAGGTCAGCGGTTCGATCCCGCTATGCTCCACCATTAAGTAATTAACGTTGAAAAATCAACGTTTTTATTTTTTTAGGACAAATTTAGGACAACTTTTTAACTCCTTTCTTATTTTTTTTACATAAATTATAAGTTGTCTAGTAAATCAACAACTTCATCTTGTATAGTAGGGAATAGGTGCATATATGTTTTTTGCATTACATTTATTGAGTGCCCCATACGATTTGACATCATTAAGAAAAATTTTGAAGTATCAGCTTTCATATTTTTTTCTTTTGATGTTTTTACATATTCATTTATCAATAATGATACGTGGCTATGCCTAAATTCGTGTATTGTTATTTCATGTATACCTGATGTTTTAAAATATTTATGTTTGTGATTATCTATAGTTGTAGATGGAAGAAATCTACTATTTCCAAATACAAACCAATTTTCTTTGAAATTGCTATATTGCTGACAAATATTTTTATATTGTAGTAGAGTTTCTTTTAAAGTTTTACTCATTTTAATTTTTCTATTCAAGTAGTTTTTAGTAGATGTTATTTTATAAATGAAATTTTTAGTTTTAACATTTAAGGTCTTATTAACTATTACTTCATTAGTACTAAAATCTATATCGTTCCAAGTAAGCGCTTGAACTTCACCTTTTCTCATTCCCGTATAATATAAAAATATAAAGAAAGTTTTCCATAAGTCATTATCAATTACTGAAATGAATTGATTGAACTCTTCATAAGTTATATATCGTATCTTTTGCTCATCTGGGACAACTTCTTCATTTGCTTTTTGAAATCTACCTGAAATAGCAATAAGATTACTTTCTAAATTATAATTTCTTACTGCAAAGTCAAATATACTTTTTAGAATATTATATAATTTATCTAAATAATTTAATTTAAAATTCTTTTTATACATTTCTTCTTTCCAATATTTTATAGTTTGCATAGTTATATTATTTATATAAAATTCTTCAAAATAAGGTTCTATATTCTTTTTATAAGCATTTTCATAAGAATATACTGTACTTTCTTTTTTTGCTTTATACATATAATCAAAATATTCACTAGCTATAACACTAAATCTTACTAAAGTAGGGTTATCTCTTTTAGTTTTAAATTTAAGTTCTTCTGCTTCTGCTAATTCTCTTGTTTTATATTTTTTAGATTTATAATATCTCTTTTTTCCTTTAACATCAGTATAAGCAATTCTAAAATACCAATGTCTACTATCTTTGGTCCATTTACTTTTATCTTTTTCATTATAAACTGCCATAATTTTATCTCCAATTATTGTTTATTTTTAATTTTTTTGTTATAATTGAAGTACACAGAAAAAGAATTGTCTTGTCAGGACTTTTTAATTTGTGTACTTCCTCGTGTTCCAGCACGAGGTTTTTTTATTTAGAATTATCATATAATTTTAAATTTACATTTATTCCGTAAGTGTCTTCGTACGTTTTTACAACGTCTTTAAAAGTCATTGTGTCTATTTCATTAATTTTATATTTTCCTCCAGTAAAATAAGCAAAATGTTTTATTGTGTATTCTGGATGTTCTTGATAAATTTGTAGAAAATCTTGTACTTCTTTTATTTTGACTTTTGGTACATAACCTACTAAGTATTCTTTTTCATTTTCGTCTATTAAATAAAATTCAATAGCATCTTCATTTTTAAAAGTTGTTGGGTTTAGTCTAAATGAATCAACATAAAGATTAGGTAATTCATATATTTTCTCATTTATTTCTATTATGTCTTTGTTAGTCATAGCATCATATGGGGTATAATAAGATGCTTTTTTAGTTTGATTTACTATTTTTTTTATTATTTTTTGTCTGTCTTCAAAAGTTACTCCTGCAACTTGAAAATACACTTCTGCTATAGGATTTTTTGTTTGTTTTTTATTTAATTCTGTAGCATTTGTATTGTTTTGACTTTCTTCTTTTTGTGTGTTATTTAATTCTGTATTTTTAATATTATTTGTAGTATTTGTATTATTTTCTTTTTCTTCTTTTTGTGCTGCAATTAATACAATATCAGCTATCCATCCTATAAAAAATAATCCCACCGTGAAAAAATATAAAATGCCCCTACCAATTTTTTCATTATAAAAATGATGTATTCCAAGTGGTCCTAAAAAGATACATAATAATAAAGAAACTTTTTTATTTTTTACTTTGTAATTAACCATATTTTCTCCTTTAAATTAATCTTGTTCTTTTTTCTCTTGCAACTCCAACCACTTTAATAGGTAACTCTTCAATTTGTTGATTACTATACATCATAATGTTATATAATCCTAAATTATATGGTTGCAGTACAATTCCTTGATCATTTAATAAAACTTTTTTAAAAGTGGATTCGCTACCATTTATCATAATAGCACAGTCTTTTCCGTTAGCTGTTTCAAAATCTTGTATATATTCAAAGATAACAATATCTCCTTCATTATATTTAGGACACATACTATCACCACTAATTTTAATTCCGTAAAATGATTTATCGCCTTTCGTCCATTCTTTTGGAATTTCTACAAATTCAGTTATATCTGTCTGACTTTCTATTGGTATTCCAGCTTTTATAGTTCCATATACTGGAATTTTAATCATATTTGAATTAATATCAATTACTTCTCCGTTGTCAAATTCTAAAATAGAGTTTATTTTCTTATTATCGACTAAATCTTCTACTGATAATTTTAATTCTTTGCATATTTTTATAACGTTTGTTACATTAGAATTGTCGATACCACGTTTTAATATAGTGTCAATTGTTGTATATGGTACATCAATTTTTTTAGAAAATCGCATAACAGATCCATATCTTTCTATAATTATCTTTTTTAGTTGTTCTTCTAACATATATTACCTCCTTTCATATGTTAATTATATAATGTAGTATACGAAAAATCAAATACTTTTTTGAAAAATCGTAAATTTTATATTGACACTATACGAAAAACCGTATATAATTAAGGTACAAGTTAAGAAAATTATTATTTTTTTAACTTTAGTATACGAATTTTCGTAAAGGAGGATAATGATGGATTTAAATAAGATTTTAAAAGATTTAGGAATTACGCAACAAGAAGTTGCAGATGAATTAGGACTTAAGTCTTTAGGAACTGCTAATTTAAAAATTAATAGAAAAGCTGATTTTACTACAAAAGAGGCTAATCTATTAAAGAAATTAATTAATAGTAAATCTGAAAAAAAATATACATTAGAAGATTTATTTACTGATTCAGTTAAAAATTAAAAAGAAGGAGGATAATGATGAAAAAAAAGAGTTCTGACAAGACAAAAGAAGAAATTCTTAACCAGGAATATTTAACAGCATATGACATTCAAGCAATTATTCCTAATATGCCATATATGAGAGCACTAGCTTTCATAAAAGAAATACAAGTTGAAATGGAAGAAAAAAATTATTATATTCCTAAGGGTAAAACAAAAATAGCACTTACTTGGATGATTAAGAAAAAATTAGGATTGAAATAAAAAATAGAAGGAGAAATGTATATGGAAAAATTTTTACAAAAGAAAAAAGACCTACAAACTCAAAAAGGTCTTTGCTATAAAAGCAACTTTAGATTAACACAAAATCAAAAAAATGTCAAATTTAGAAAAAAAATCAAATTAAGAAAATGGGTAAAACAATTATTATTAGAAATAGTAGTTATTGCAGCAATTCTAATAATTATGACTTTGTTTTTAAAATATCTAACTGTTTTTGATGAGAAAGCTTCACAATGTGATCAAACAAAAGGTTATAAATGTAATCATTATGAAATTCAAAATTTTGAAAGAGGAAAATAAAAAATGGACGAAAGACCAAGTTATTATGCAGTGATACCTGCAAAAGTTAGATATGATCCTGATTTAAAAGATAAAGCCAAGTTACTTTATGCTGAAATATCATCATTATGTAATAAAAGTGGTGAATGTAAAGCAACTAATAATTACTTTGCAAAACTCTATAAAGTAACACCTGTAACAATTTCACGTTTAATAAAGCAACTAAAAGACAAAGGTTATATACGTTGTTTGATTAAGTACAAAGATAATAGTAAAGAAGTTGAAGAAAGGGTTATAAAAATCATCGATGGAGGTATTATCAAAAATGATAAGAGGGGTATTAACAAAAATGATAATAGGGGTATTAACAAAAATGTTAATAGGGGTATTAACAAAATTGTTAAAGAAGAATATATAAATAATATTAATAATAATACCCCCTATAATCCCCCAATACAAGATGAAGTTGATGATAATGATTATTTAAAAAAATTTGAGTTATTTTGGAGTTTGTATCCAAAAAAGCAAAAAAAAGAAGTTGTCAAAAAATGGTTTAAGAAAAATAATCCTGATGATGAACTTATGCAAGTTATTTTAGACAGTTTAGAAAAATTTAAACAAACAACTCAATGGACCAAAAATGATAAGCAATTCATACCACATCCATCAACATGGTTAAATCAAAAAAGATGGGAAGATGAAATCATTTTAGAAAATGTTAACAAAGAAGAAAAAGATGTAAATAGTGGCTATGAGGTTCTAAAATGACAGGATTTGAAATTGAAGAAGAGTTTTTAAGTCTACTCATGATGGATCCTAATTTGTTTAAAAAATTAGTCATTTCAGATGAAGTTTTCTTAGATTTAAAAAACAAATTTATTTTTAATCTTTTGAAAAAGCAATTTGAAGATATAAAAACTATTGACATACCAACTTTGTATGAAAAATATAAAAATTACTTTAGTAAAAAATATCCAGCAAAAGATATAATTGAAAAAATAACTCTTATTCTCGGAAATTCTTTTTCAACAACATCAAAATTTAATTATTATCAAGAAACATTACATTCTAGATTTATAAAAAACGAAATGATGAACGTAATAAAAGAATATCAGTTAGGGAAAATTGAAACAGAAGAACTTTTAGATACAATTCATAGATATGAAAATCAAACTATAAAAATAGATGAAAATAGATTATCTCCTTCAGAAATTTTCCAAATTATAAATTCTCAAAATAAAAATATTAATTTTCGATTTGAAGTTTTATCAAAATATGCGAATATTCAAGAACACGATACAGTGGTTGTTGCTGCTAGACCTGGAGTTGGGAAAACTGGTTTTATTTTAAATTTATTGGAAGATCTTTCAGACACTTATAATTGTATTTTATTTAATATGGAAATGTCGGAAAAACAAGTTTATTCAAGATTAGTTTCAATAAATACTCAGACAGACTTAAATTATTTAACAAATCCAGTAACTGATTATCAGAAAAATGCAATTCAAGAAGGTTGTAAAAATATAAGTAACAAAAAAATAAAAGTTTACAGTAGCAGTCAAACAATTTTAACTATAAAAAGAATCATAGTTAATGAATCAAAAAAAGAGCATACCATAGTTTTTATTGATTATGTAGGTTTAATAAATAGTATCGATAAAAAGCAAAATTCTTATGAAAGAGTTACAGCTATTGTTAAAGAGCTTCGTCAAATTAGTATCGATTACAATTGTACGATTTTCATTGTAAGTCAGTTAAATAGAAACGCAGGTGTATCAGATGACAGAATACCAAAGTTGATAGATTTAAAAGAAACTGGTGAATTAGAACAATCAGGAACCACAGTTTTAATGTTATATGATGAAAATCATGATTTAAATATATCTAAAGAAAAAATAGATATTTCAGTTATAATTGCAAAAAATCGGAATGGAAAAAATGGTATTGTACCATTACGTTATAACAAATTGAATCAAAGATTTGATATTCCAGAAAAGAAAATAAAAAATCCAAACGAATGGAGAAAAGAAAATGGACCAAATTGATAGCCAACAATTAAATAAATTATTATATTTGTTAGAAAAAAATAATATAAAAATTAGCTGGATTTTAAACATTTGTAAGATTAATGTTTTAACAGATTTAAATACTAAACAATATAATTTTTTACTACTATTAATAGAATTTTTAAGAAATAAGTAAATATAAAAAAATAATAAGAGGTGAAATAAGAAATGAAAATACTTAGTAATGATGATTATAAAAATATTAATGAAGAAATAAAGACACTTGAAAACAAAATAAGAGATAAAGAAAAAGCAATTAAAGATAAAGAAAAAATAATTAAAGATAAAGATGAAAAATTATTAATGCAAGAAGAAATTATAGAACGAATAAATATCCAACTAAAAGAAAAAACACAAGAGATTATTAATTGTAATCAAAATTTAACATCTAAAAATCATGAAATTATAAAATTAGAAGAAAAATTACTAAAAGAAATAGAATTAAAACAGCATTATCGCTCTAGTAATGGTGGATTAGTTAAAGAAAATAATAAATTAAGACAAAAAGTATATATTTTAGAAACAAATTTAAATAATTTTAAACAATATTATAAAGAAACTCACAAGAATAAATCAATTAATGAATATGACAAAAAATTAAAAGGAATAAATAAAAGGAGTAATTAATAAAAATGGAGAAAAAATTAAAAATAATTTATATGACATTATTAATAATGGTAATTATAATTATTATTTCAATTATTTATATTTTGATTGACTTTTATAAAGATGTAAAATGCAGTAATGCTACAGATATAAAGTGGTTTTTAGAAAATAATTGTGAAAAATATATGGAGTAGAAATTATATGAAAAAAAATAGAATAACGGTAACTGTTACGAGAAAGATGAAAGGCATTATAAGAACACTTGAAATAAGAAATTTTAATAAAAAAGATTTCTTTTACAAATCATATATAAAAATAATGAAATTATTAGGAAATGGAGTAGATGTAATAGAATGAAAAATGAAGAGATAACAATGTTAGAACTTTTTAAATTAATAAAAGATGGCAATCCACCTAAAAAGATACATTGGACTTATACTCCTTTAAAAGATGATAAAATTTATATTTGGTATGACTGTGCTCAAGGTTATTATGAAGAAAATCATGCTGGAGAGTCTGATTATAAATTGTTAGCACATAGGAACGAACAATTCTCAAAAATATTAAATAGTATAGTTGAAATTATATCAGAAGAAAATGATGAGTGGGAAGATATAGAAGAAATAAGAATGTTAGATTTAGATAAAACACCTATAATAATTAATCAACTTATTAAAAATCAAAAATACTTAAAAGAAAGATTAGACAAAAATGATTGTGTTTTTGAACAAGAAAAAGTTAGCTTTAAACAATATATAAATGAAAAATTGGAGAGTAAAGATGAATAAAAAAATAATATTGTCTTTGTTTGACTTAACAGGTAATTGGTCTAAACCTTGGGAAGAAAATGGCTATCAAGTTATACAAGTAGACATTCAATTAGGAACTGACATATTAACTTGGGATTATAAAAAAATACCAAGAGAAAATGTATATGGAATATTAGCAGCCATTCCTTGTACTGATTATGCTTTAAGTGGTGCTAGACATTTTGCTAGAAAAGACAACGATGGAACAACTGAAAAGAGTCAAAAATTAGTAGAAAAAACAAAAGAAATTATTGATTATTTTGAGCCTAAATTTTGGGTAGTAGAAAATCCTATGTCAAGAATACACAAATTAAATCCGTGGTTAGGCGAAGTAAAATTTAAGTTTAATCCGTGTGATTTTGCTGGTTATTTAAACAACAAATTAGAACAACAAGAAAATAGATATAATAAGCAAACTTGGCTATGGGGCAAATTTAATAATCCTATTTCAAAAAGATTAGAGCCATTACAAAAAGAAAGTCCCATATGGAAAAATCCTTTAAAATTACCTTACGAAAGCATAGAACTTCAAAATTGGAGAAGTAGAACTCCTATGGGATTTGCTTATGCTTTTTACGAGGCAAATAAAGAAATAGAAAAGTTGGAGGAAAATAAAATGGAAAACAATGATTATTATGAACCTAGAAACAAAACATCAAGAGAAGATAAACAATTTAGAGAAGATTTATTAAATGTATGTGCTAATTTTACTAAAACAAGTCTTGATTGTATAGAAAAACAAAATAATGAATTAGAACAACTTCAACAAGAAAATCAAAAATTAAAAAATATATATAAAGAGATATTTTCTGAATTAATTCCTTTATCTAAACAAGCAATAGTACGACAAAATAATAATTTAATAAGAAAAAAATTAGGTATTGATGAATATTTAGAGTTAATAAAAAAAGATAAAAATTTAAACATGGCTTATATTTCATTAGCTCAATATATAAATATTTTAGAACACCAATTAGAAGAAAAAGACAAAATTATCAATGAAGCAAAAGAATATCTAATAAAATTGGGAAAACAACCTGATGCGGATTTGTATTATTGTATTAATGAACACAAAGAATATACAGAATTATTAGAAATATTAGAAAGTGGTAAAAATGTCTAGATATTTTAGAGTAAAATTTGGAAGAAAAACTGTAAGGCCTTTCAAAGAAAAAGATTTAAATAATATGATAGTTTTATGTAAAAAGAATTATAAATATGCAAAAGATAATGATAATAAAACAATGATGTTTTTTTGGGATAGAAACTATTTATTACTTCATTTAGGAAGAAATTTAGCTTTTAGAATAGAAGATTTACTTCAATTAAAAGTTGGAACTAATATAAAAAATGGAACAATTTATACAAGAGAATTTAAAACAGGCAAAGAACAAACATTTCAACTCCACCCTTCCTTAGCTAAGGATCTAGAAAATTACATTAATAGAAATTCATTAGTTGATGGTGAGTATTTATTTAAAAGTCGTGAAGGAATAAATTTACCAATTACTAGACAACGAGCTTGGCAGATAATAAAAGATTTAGCTGAAGAAGTAAAAATTAATTATGTAGTTGGAACGCATTCATTACGTAAATACTTCGCAAGAACATATTATGAACAAACTGGTGATCTTATTGGTTTAAGTGAAATGTTAAATCATAGTAGCCCTCAAGTAACTCTTATATACATTTGTTGGGACACAGACGATAAAGAAGAAAAAAGAAAAGGATTTTATTTAGGTAGTTAGGAGTGATAATTTGAACCACAAAATAATAAATAGAGGAATTAAAATAACAGATCCTTTTATTAATGACTTTTATTATCATTCTTCAGAATGCGATGCAATATGTAGTGCAACTATTATTGATTATGGAAATAGTCATTTAATATATAACGGAAAAGATTTAGGAAGAATAGAAGATCTATCTTGTATGTCTCAAGAATTGTATTATTATAAACGAGAATACAGGTATCTTTTAAAACTATTATTTGGAGAAATAAAAAATCCAAAAACAGCAAAATTAAAAACAATGTATAAAAAAGAATTAGAAGAATTAAATGTATGGTTTTCACAAGAAAAAAAACATAATGAGGATCTTCGAAAATGATTAAAATCTTTATTATAAAAAATATTAGAAAAAAAATAAATTTTAAAAAAATAAATTGATTTTACAAAATGAAAAAAAGTAAATTGATAAATAAAAAATCAGTTTCCTGACAACAAGAAAAAGCTTATTAAATTAAGGTAAAAATACATTTTTTAGATGTTGATTATGAATTTAACAGATTTATGTCATTTTGTAAAATTCAAATAGGAAGGAATTGAGGTGTTGAAATGAAGAAAAAAAGAAAATGTGTTACTGCTCATGATATACACGAATTAGCTTTAAATTTGCCATTATCAGAATATTTTAACTTGTTTCAATTGATGTTTAATAATGTTGTAGCATTTATTAAATCAAGTGAAGATCTAGTAAATAAATATAATCAAGAGTTTAAAATAAATAAAGGTAATGTAAAAACAAATGGCTCAAAAAGTGAAAAAGATATTTGACTTTGAAATTCAAGTGAACAACTTACACTATTTTAAAGAAAGGTAGATGATAATAATGAATAATCCAAATGAAATTATAAAAATAGTAATTGATGAATTAGAAAAAAGAAACATCATAAAACCTAACCTATCAACTTTTAAAAATACTGAAAGACTTTTATTTGATTATCCTAAATTAAAAGAATCAATAGAAGAAAGAAAAAACTTGATTAGTGAATATAAAAAATATGGATTACCAGAAAAATCAAAAAGTATAACATCTATAAAAGAAAATGTATTACATCAAGATAAAGAAGATATCTTAGCTAACTCTATAACTAATTTAGAAAAAGATATTTATAAAACAGAGATTGTAATTAAATATATTGATAGGCTATTAGAAAAATTTCAAAATGATCCTTATTATGTAATAATTAATTTATATTTTTTTGAACATAAAACATATGAGCAAATAGCCTATATTTTAGATAGTAAAAGAAAAATAGTTGATAAACCTATTGCTATTTCCACAATTGCTGCTAATAAAAACAGAATTATAAAAGAAATGCAAAAATATTTTTTTACAAATGATTATATTTATCAATTATTTGGTTATTGACAAAAATGTAAAATGGCCGAAAATCGCCGCTATTTTAATAAAAAAAATAATGTTATATTATTAGTATAATGAATTTATTTTAAAATAAAGAACTCGAATATGAATAAATATCATTCTATCGAGTTTTTTTTGTGGGAGTGATTTCTTGAAACAAAGAAGGAAAAGACGAAAAAATTTTGATTGGCCAACTGAAATTGCTAAAGGTAATACAGATAAATTTTATAAATCTACAGATTATGATATGTGGAGAGAAAAAGTATTAGAAAGAGATCATCATGAATGTCAATTTTTTTCAGGCAAATTTAAAGATGGAATTCATAATCCATATAAAATAAGACCAGTTCGTGCAACAATAGCACATCATATAAAACCAATAAAGGAACGTCCTGATTTGTGTTTAGATTTAGATAATGGTGTAGCGTTATCTTTTGAAGCACATGAGATAATAGAAGATAGAGCAAGATGGAAGTTTAAAAAGAAAATAGATCCATTAACAAAGGAAAAATGGTAATGATAAAAGTAATTTATGGAATGATAGGTTCTGGTAAGACAACGTATGCTTTAAATAATAAAAACAAAGAAGATGTTATTTTAGACTATGATTTATTATCTGATGCTTTAGGAAGTAACGTAATGATTCCTAAAATAAAAAATATATTATTAGAATTTTATGCTAAACATAGTATTAATGTTTGGTATATTACTACAAAGTTAGGTTCTGATACATTAGATTTATTAAATAAGTTTGATGTAGAATATATTTGGATTAATACTTTAAAACAGCAATGTAAAATTAATATAAAAAATAGAAATAGAAATAATGAAAATAAATATATAGATAAATTACTTAAAGTAAATGATGAAATATATAATAATTATTTTATCAATAGCAATAATATTGATTTTAAAGTAATAGATGTATTTCAAAATAATGAAAAATGGTAATGATTTTTTATTAATACCCCCCGGTCAAAAACTGAGGTTATTTTTTTCTAAAGGAGAGCGGGTGTGTGGCAGTGACTAAATATATTTCTCGCGTGTGCGCGCGTATGAAAGGGGTGTTGAAGAATGCCTAAGCAATCAAAAAAATTGATAGAGCAAGATATAAAACGACAATTAAAAGACCAACAAAAAATTGGGAAATATTATGATGATTTAGTAAACGAATATATGTATTTAAGAGATGTTCGCGAAAAACTGAAAAAAGATATAAAAGATAAGAATGTGAGGTATAAATTTGTAAATGGAAATGGCAAAGAACAAGAAAAACCTAATGAATCAATTGCTAATTTGATAAAGGTGGAACAGATTATGTTAAAAATTATTAATGATTTAGGAATAATTCAACCATTAGCTCCACTTCCATCATCTCCAGAAGAACCTGACAAAGAAAATGGTGAGGAACGTGATTTGCTGTAAAGAGATTGACGATTATTTAGATTATTATGAAAATAATAAAGAAGAATTTAATTTAGAAAGAAAATTGCTAATAGAAAATATTGTAAAACCAACTTTGAATACTTCATCAGTTTATTTTGATAAAAAAACTTATTACAACTGTATCAGCTTTGTAGAAAGGTGGTATTATCCATTATTTCCATATCAAAAATTTATTTATGCATTTGTTTTTATGTACATAACTGATATACCAGTTTTTAGAACTTTTATAATTGTTGAAGGAAGAGGAAATGGAAAAGATGGTTTTATAATCCCTCTTCTTCATTTTTTAACAACTCAATATTATGGAATAAAAAATTATAATATTGACATTGTAGCAACTTCAGAAGATCAAGCACAAAATTCTTATAATGTTGCTTATAGTGTTTTAGATAATAATAAATTGAAATTCGCAAAATATTATGAGTGGAATAAAGAAGAATTTAGAAATACAATTACTAATTCTATTTTTAGGTATAATACCTCAAATGCAAGAACTAAAGATGGAAAAACAACGGGAGCTGTTTTATATAATGAATATCATGCTTATACTACTGAAAAAAGTGTTAAAGTTTATCAAGGTGGCTTAGGGAAAGTAGAACATGGTAGGATTTTTATTATTACATCAAATGGCGATGTTAGAGGTGGTCCACTTGATGAATTGTTGGATAGTTGTAATAAGATTTTAAATACTGGAGAAAACAAGTTAAAGTATTTTCCATTTATTTGTAAATTAAATAACAGAAAAGAAGTAGATGATCCTAAAAAATGGATATTAGCTAATCCATCATATAATTATCTTCCAAACCTACGTCAAGCAATTTTGGATGATTATTTAGAACAACAAGAAAGACCATCAAAAAGAAGTGAATTCATATGTAAAAGAATGAATCTTACTGAGGAAAGAGATGAATTTGTTGTAACATCCTGGGATAATATTTTAAAAGCATCATACAAAGATGTTGAAAAAAAAGTTCCACGTGATTATAAAGTGAAAGAAAAACAAGCTGCAATTGTTGGAATCGACTTTGCTACACTTAATGATTTTGCCACTGTTGGTGTATTGACAAAAAATTCAGAAAATGAAGATGAATATCAATGGAGATGTAAAACAGTTATTTGCTCATCAAATAAATTTTTCAAAGATATAAAGTTTCCTTTTGAAAATAAAGGACAAATAGAATTTGATGATTTCATTATTGTAAATACCCCATCAATTGATGAAGAAATTATTATTAATTGGGCAATGGAATATTTTTCAGATTACAATGTTTTAAAAATTATACTTGATTCATACAAATATAAACTTTTAAAAAAATCATTTTTGGAAACAGGATTAGATGAAGAAACAAAAACCAATCCTAATGGCATTTTAAGAATGATTAGATATCCAGCTTCCATTGCAGCAATTGTTGCTCCAAAGTTAGAAATATTATTTTCAAGAGGTAATTTAAATATTGGAGCAAGTAGCATGATGAGATGGGCTATTAATAATACCTGTTTAAAAATGAAAAAAGATGGAAATATGTATTTTGAAAAAGTAGAACCTAAATTGAGAAAAAACGATCCATTTATGGCCATGATTTGTGCTTTAAGTGGTATTGATTTGTTAGATGAAGATGTTGAATACATTTATTTATAGAAGGAGGCTTTTATGGGACTATTAAAAAAAATCCTTAATCAACAAAAAGAAGAAAAAGATTTAATAGATTTTATAGATGATTTAATTTTTGTTAAAAGTAAACAATTAGAAATTAAAAGGCACGCAATTGAACATGCAATTGATTTAATTGCAAAAACAATTTCTAAATCAGAAATCAAAGTTTACAGAAAAAGAAATGGAAAAATTAAAAGTATCAAAAATGATGAATATTATAGATTAAATGTTAGACCAAATGAAAATGAAGAAGCAACTTCATTTTTTTATAAGGTTATTAAAAAATATTTGGAAAATGAAGAAGCATTAATTATATGTTTCGATAATAATTTATATGTTGCTGATAGCTTCGATTGTAGTAAAAATATATTACTTCCAAAAAGCTATTATAACATTAGATTAAGTGATAGTAAAAATAATACCATGTTATTAAGTAGAAGTTTTAGTGCAAAAGAAGTAATTTATCTTGATTTAAAAGAGTCAAATATTAAAGAAACTTTAGATAATTATTATTATGAGTTAGGTGATTTAATTGGTATTGCAAGCAATAAATATAAACTAACAAATATTTCAAAGTTTAGAGTTAGTTATTCTGGACTTCCAAAAAAGTTGATGGATCCTATAACTAATAAAGAAATAGATTATACGACTTATAAAGAAAAATTAGTTGAAGGACTCTTTGATAAAGAAGATTCTATCATTTTATTATCAGATAATTTTAAATTAGATAAGATTGATTTTGGAAATACTGAAACATCTAGTGAATGGGATAAATTAGAAAAAAAATGGTCCGATAAAGTGGCAATGAGTTTTAATATTCCACTTGATATTTTTTATGGAAATAAAACAGATAAATCAACATCTACAACAGATTTTTTAACTTTTGGAGTTCTTCCTCATTTACAAATTTTAGAAGATGGATTAAATTCAAAAATTATAAAAAAAGAAAATTATTTAAATGGTGAATATATAAAAATTAATAAATTTAATATGGTTCATAAAGACATTTTAGATAGCGCTGTTAGTATGGATAAGCTATTTTCTATTGGCTATACGCATAATGAAATAAATGAAATAATAGGACTTCCTACAAAAGATGAAAAATGGGCAAATGAATCTTATATTACGAAAAATTATGAAAATGTAAATACTATATTGAAAGGAGGTGATCAAAATGAAAAATAAATTTTTTCAATTTGAAAGAGAAAATGACAATCTTACAACACTCTATATTTATGGAGACATAAGAGAGCCTGATTTATTTGAAACTTTATTTGGTGCTGAAGATTCTTCTCGAGTAGATGCATTCTCATTTAAAGACGAATTAGAGGCAATAGATACTCCTAATCTACTTGTAAGAATCAATTCTTCGGGAGGTGAAGTAGATCAAGGATTAGCTATTTATAGTTTATTAAAAGATTTTAAAGGTCATCTTATTACTAAAGTTGATGGCTGGGCTTGTAGTGCTGCAAGTGTCATCTTTATGGCTGGAGAAGAAAGAATTATGCCTGAAAGTTCATTATTAATGATTCATAATGCATGGATGAGAGCAGAAGGAGATCCTAATGCTTTAAGAAAAAGTGCTGATGATTTAGAAACAATTACTCAACCTAGTGTTAATATTTATGTTGAAAAAACAGGTTTATCAGAAGAAAAGATTAAAGAAATGATGGATAATGAAACCTGGATGGACTGTAAACAAGCATTTGAGTTAGGTTTTGCAACTTCTATTGAAAAAGATGGCGAAGCTCAGCAATCATTAAAAAATATTAATAAATATCTAAAAAAATTAGTTGAAAAAAATAATGAATTAGAAAAATTAGTTAGTTCATATAAAGAAAAAGATTTAAATAATACAAAAAAAGACTCTTGGGAGTCTTTTTTTAATAAATGAAAATGGAGGAAAATAAAATGAATTTAGATGAAAATGAAAACAAAAAAGAAATAATTGAAAAAGCAACAAAAATATTAGAGGAAAGTGAAGATAAAGCTACAGCAATTGCTAAAGTAGTTGAGATGTTTGCTGCAAGTCAACACAGTATGTTGATTGAAGAAATCAAAATGCAAGCTGAAAAAGCTTCATTTAATGAAGATTATAGAAAAAAATTAAATTTAAGAAAATTATCTGAAGAAGAAAAAAAGTTTTATGAAAAATTAAAAAATATAAAACAAGCTGTTCAAGGTGATCAAATAAATCAAATACCAACTTCTATTGTTGATTTAACTATGGAAAGTGTAAAAACAGAAGAACCAGTCTTAAAGTTAATTAATTTTGCACCAGTTGGAGTAAAAAGATGGATTATTGCTGAAAAAACTGGAGCTTATTCTTGGAATAAATTAACTGATAAATTAAAAGGAGAATTAACTGCTAATATAAAAGGTATTGTTACTGAAATAGCTAAATTAAATGCTTATTTAGTAATTCCAAAAGCAATAAGAGAATTATCTTATGAATTTATCGATAAATATTTTATGGCTATCTTAAATCAAGTAATAAGAGAAGGTATAGCCGGAGGTTATTTAAAAGGAAATGGAAAAGATCAACCAATTGGTATTTATTACAAAGTTGATTCTGTACAAGAGGGTGGAGATCATAATGAAAAAGAGGTTAATACTGATTTAGTTGATTTTTCACCAAAAGGATTAGCTAAGGCTAAAGCTTATTTAACAAATGAAGGAACTCGTCGTATTGATAAATTATATGTTGTATGTAATCCAGAAGATGAAGCTAATTATGTAGCACCTGCAATATATGATAGAAGAGGTAATTTAGCAAGTTCATTTAAAAATATTGAAGTAATTCAATGTACAGAAAATCCAAAAGGAAAAGCAGCTTTAACTATTGAAGGTAAATATACAATGGCAATTGATAATATAAAAATTGATACATATGATCAAACTTTAGCTCAAGATGATGCTGATTTAATTGTTGCCAAAGCATATGGAAATGGTCGTGCAGTAGATGATAATGTTGCTTATGTTTTTGATGTTACAAAATTAGAAGAATTTGTTGATGAAGTCAAAGTAATTAATGAAGCTTCTGAAGCTGTATAGGAGGTAAAAAATGTTTATTGCACAAATGAATTTTTTAGATAAGGAAAGTAATCACGATTATAAAAAGGGTGATATCTTTCCTTTTGAAAATGTTGAAATTGATTCTAAGAGATTAGAAGAACTTTCTACAAAAAAAAATAAACTAAAAAAAGTAATAATTGAAGAAAAGGTTATAGAAGATTTAACTGAAAGACAATTAGTTCAAGCCGCTAAAATAAAAGGAATTGATGTAAGAGAACTTTTAATAAATGAATTACAAACAATCAAAACTGATAACAAATCAGACAATGATGAAAACAGTTCTAATCCAGGAGAAGATGAAAGCAACACTACTCTAGGAGAAGATGAAAACAGTTCTAATCCAGGAGAAGATGAAAGCAACATTACTCCAGAAGAAGATGAAAACAGTTCTAATCCAGGAGAAGATGAAAGCAACATTACTCCAGAAGAAGATGAAAACAGTTCTAATC
>CANRHX010000018.1 GCA_947630545.1 uncultured Clostridia bacterium | reverse complement strand
ATAAATTTTCTATATGAGAATAATTGCTCAATTTAATATGAGAATTTTTGTTAATTTTTGCTTGACAATTTACATGGTTTATTTAAATGAAAATAGTTGAAGTTTTATTCCTCCAACTATTTTCATAATTTATTTATATTAAATTTTTTCTTTTTATTTATAAGTATTCTTATTTTTTAATGTATTCAAATATAATTCATATAATTGCTTATGTTTTTTTGCTATAACTTGAAGAATAATACCTAACGTAGAAAGTAACAAACTGATTATTAAACAAATTCCTGATGTAATTAAGCTAGGAAAACGTAAAACTAATCCAGTTTTAAAGTACTCGACAAAAGGTGGTACTCCTAATATAAATGATATTATTAAAAAGATCATAGCAATAATATTGAAAAATACTATAGGTTTATATTCAGCAAATAAAACACCTATTGTTTTCAACACTTTAATTCCATCAGCATATGTATTCAATTTTGAAAAACTACCTTCTGGTCGATCACGATAAGTTACAGGAATTTCAACTAGTTTAAAATTTTTATCCACCGCATGAATAGTCATTTCTGTTTCTATTTCAAACCCTTTTGATAGTACAGGAAAACTTTTTACAAACTCATAACTAAATGCTCTATATCCAGTCATGATATCTTTGATATTATTTTTAAATATTTTATTAATAAAAAATCTTACTATTCTATTACCAAAATTATGGAATAATCTTTTATTCTCTACAAAATAAGTACTAGACAAACGATCGCCTATTACCATATCTGCTTTACCTTCTAGAATTATATTACACATCTCTTTAGCATTTTCAGCTGGATAAGTATCATCACCATCAATCATTAAGTAACAATCTGCATCAATTTCACGGAACATAGTACGAATAACATTTCCTTTTCCTTGGCGATATTCATATCTAACAATAGCTTCGCATTTTTTTGCTATTTCATCTGTTCCATCTGTAGAATTGTTATCATAAACATAAATATCTGCTTCAGGTAATACTTTACGAAAATCTTTTATAACTTTTTCAATTGTTTTACTTTCATTATAACATGGAATTAAAATTGCAATTTTTTTACACATATTTTTCTCCTTCTATTATTGTTTATAATTAAATTTATTACTATTAATCAACAAAGCTATTAATAATGGATATAAGCAAATTAGTGGGAAGACATACCTAAAATTACTAACTGGACCTGCAATATAAGTTAACCATAAAAACATTATAGGTAATATAATAATTATTGTTTTAATTTGCTTTTTATATATTAAAAAGAACATTGTAAATAGTATTAACCAAATTGGCGTTGATAAAGCACATATATTAGATACCAGTGGAATATTTTCAATAGCTTTAAAACTAGCAATTTTACTATAAAATTCATATAGCTGAGGAATTTTACTTTCTCTTACTGGTACAAAATATTTATTTTTATACATACCATCTTCTATATATGCTCTTTTAGAATAAGTATCTATTGAATTAGCATCTATATACCAATAAGGAATATTTAATGCTAAAAATGCAGATACATATTCAGATGGATATTTTTTAAATAATTTAAGCCATAACTTGAAAAACTCAGTTTTATTTTCATCATAATAATCATTATTAAATAATGATTTTGTTGGATCTGCAAAACGTGGGTTATACTTTTTGCTAATATCATTATACGGTAAGAACTTATTAATTTCTTTCTTTGTTTTATCACTTAATTCATTATCATGATATGCTATAACTCTAGAAATTTGCTGAATTGGTACAGAAAGCATTTCCTTAGGTGTAACATCTTTTATATTAAGTGCATCATAGACATTATTAAAAATAAAATAAAAACCACATAACGCCAATATTGTCATAATTAAAACTTCTTTCCAATACCTTTTTAAAACAATCATAAAAAGTGGAGTACTTAATATTATAGCATAAACAGCATTATTTCTAAATAGGCATGTTAATATCACAAATAAAATATATTTTAACCAATTAAACGGTGATTTAAAATACTTTTCAGGATTCTCAAGTAATTTAATTATTTCCAAAATAAACAATATTAAAAATCCAGTAAAGCAAACATCTTTAGTAGTAATCATTGAGAATATTGAAATAATTGGATTAATTGTAACAAATAATAATCCTAATAAAATAATCCAATTATTTACTTTTTTATTAATTAACATTTTTATCATTTTTGCAAGAACTGCAGCTAAAAATATCATTTGAAGTATTGAATAAATTGCTATTGGATTAATACTTATGTTATTACCAATCATAAAACATAGTTTTATTAAAAAAGTATGGATTGGAGGATGATGTTTTGTATAAACTCCCGTAAAAATTTGACTAGTTTGAGTTGTTATATCATAAGAACATATGCCAGGATAATATGCTAAAAAAGCTGGTATCCAACTAGCAAAAATTATAATAAATAATATAAAATAAATGCATTTTGTATTAAATATTGACCACATTTTTGAAGAGTCTTTTTCCATTTTAAGTAATTTATTAAAAATTAAATACACTATCTCACCCAAAACAACTAAGAAACCTATAAATGTAATAAAATTTAAAAATATACTACTTGTTCTGCTATAAAGTGGAATTATATTATTATTATCATAAATCACTTTACCTATTACAATGCTTAGTGAAAAAATAGTTGAAAAAATGTATGCAATTCTTTTGTCTTTGAATGGTACTTTTTTATTTTTATTTAACAAAAAGTAAGCAAAAAATAATAAAACAAAATTAAAAAATGTTTGTTTGCCAAAAACAGATTTTCTAAAAAAATAATAATTAAAACCTATTACAAAACAAAGAGAGAAAGCTATATTTATCATTGATTGAAATTTTTCGGATTTAAATAATTTTTTTAAAAAATCAATCATTTTTATGTAAAATGTATTCAGGGTATTATTTACCTTTTTCATAATATAAATCAACCTTTCCAATAATATTAAATATTACATTAATTTAATTATTGTGTGATATCTATTTGCAACACAATCAATTTATGTAACTTATTGTATCCTAAATAAATATATTTGTCAATTATATATGGTAATCGCTCAAAAATTTCTTATAAAAACAATTTTCAAACTTTTATTGATTTTTTAATAAATTTTATGTTATAGTGTGTATGAAGAAAACCTACTATACAAAAAAGGTTTATTTTGATCAGAAGGAGAATAAAAATGAAAAAAAATCCAAAATGGAATGAAGTTAGACAAGTTAATTCTGTAAAGGAATTATTAGAAATAGCTGTAGAAGAAGCAGGAGACAAAGATGCTTATCAATATAAAGATGAAAACGATAATGAAAAAATAGTTCATGTTACATACAATGAATTCAAAAAATATACAGAAAGTCTAGGAACAGCAATTGCAAAAATAAAAATGCATGACAAGCATATTGCAGTAATAGGAGAAAATAGCTTTAAATGGATTACAGTATATATAACAGTATTAAAAAGTACAGGAGTATTTGTTCCAATAGACAAAGAACTTACATTAGATGGTATTATAAATGTATTAAAACATAGTGACAGTGATATTTTATTTTATTCAGATAGATATGAAAAATGGATAAATGAAATAAAAGAGGCAGTACCAAATATCAAATACTTTATAGGATTTAATAAAAAAGAAGAGAATTCAAACAATATATTATCTTATGATAAATTCATAGAAGAAGGAAAAAAAGAACTTGAAGCTGGAAATACAACATATACTAATTTAAAAGATGATCCAAACAAATTAAAAATGTTAGTATATACATCTGGAACAACAGGAGCTCCAAAAGGAGTTATGCTAACAGAACATAATATATTAAGTGTTGGAAATTATGGATTGCAAGTTGCAGAAATAAAAACAAAATGCTTATCAGTATTGCCATATCATCATACATATGAGGCTGTTGCTGGTCTTATAATTTCTATACAAAAACATACATGTGTATGTATAAATGATAGTTTAAAAAATGTATTAAAAAATTTACAATTATTTAAGCCAGATTACATTTATTTAGTTCCAGCATTTACAGAATTATTTTATAAAAATATATGGGCAAATGCAGAAAAGACTGGAAAAGCTAAAACTTTAAAAAAGATTATACCAATAAGTAATGCATTATTAAAAGTAGGAATAGATTTAAGAAAAAAATTCTTTAAATCAATATATGAAGCATTTGGTGGTAATTTACAAGAAATAATATGTGGAAGTGCCCCAATTAGACCAGATGTTGGAAAGTTTTTTAATGATATAGGAATAGAATTATATAATGGATATGGAATTTCAGAATGTTCCCCTTTAGTCAGTGTAAACAGAAAAGGGTTTAATGATAGTAGAACTGTTGGAGTAGTATTACCATGTAATGAAATAAAATTTGAAAACATCAATGAAGCAGGCGATGGAGAAGTATGCGTCAAAGGTGACATTGTAATGATGGGATATTATAAAGATAAAGAAAAAACAGATAAAGTATTAAAAGATGGATGGTTTAACACAGAAGATTATGGACACTTCAACGAAAAAGGACAACTTGTAATAAATGGAAGAAAGAAAAATTTAATAGTATTAGATAATGGAAAAAATGTTTATCCAGAAGAGATAGAAGTTTATATATCTAAAATTTCTTATGTCCAAGAAGTAATAGTAAAAAGCAAAAAAAATAAAATTGGACAAGAGGTAGCACTTATAGCAGAAGTATTTTTAAATAAAGATAAAGTCGAAGAAATGCATATAGATAACATAGAGGAAAAATTAAAATTAGATATTCGTGAAGTAACGAAAGAATTGCCTATTTACAAAAAAATATCTGAAATTGAAATTAGAAAGGAAGAATTTGATAAAACCACAACAAATAAAATAAAAAGATAACTTAAATAAATTGTAACAAAAAAAATTCCCCCTCATATTATATATCATACAAAGGAACAACAAAAGGAAATAAGTTCTTTTGAAAGGGGGTCTAGACTATGCCAGAAAACAGAGGATGTGGAGGCTTTGGATTTGGTGATGACAACTGCTGCTGGATAATAATCCTTATATTATTAATTTGCTGCTGTTGTGGTAACAACAGAGGATGTTGCTAATTTCCATAATTATAGACTATTATAATAGTCAAATAAAAAGCGGGCTTAAGATAGATTCTTAAGCTCGTTTTCATTTAAATTATATTGAATTATTTATATCTATAAAAAATATAATTAGTATTTTGAGTTAAAGTTATAGCTCCATCATAAAGTGACTTATCCTGAGTTTCAAAAGGTGGCTCAAGATAGACAGTACACTTAAATTCTTGATCTAAATTATTAGTAATATAAATATCAAAAGAAAATTTTACATTTAAAGAATTTAATGGAACACTACATTTTTTCAATAATGAACCGTCATAAGTTATAGGTGAACTAGTATCAGTTATAGTATAGTCTGATTTTATATTTTCATTTATATAACTTAAAACTATAGGATTTGCACAATTATTATATAAAGTAGGAGTATTTAAGTCTTCATTGTCATTTGAACTTATATTAAAATTCATTTCATTTTCAAAAACATTATCTTCAGGAATTTTACTTTCTGCAAAAGAATTTATATTTTTATAAAAAACTTTTTGGCTACCAACGGAAGGAGTAGTAGAAAATTGCAGATTATTTATTTTAACATTTTTTAAAGTATTTTCTAAAGTATTTTCAGTATTATTATTGTTAATGAAAATGGCTATATCAGTATATTGATATAAATTTTCAATTGTAAAATTTGTAGCAGAGCTTGTCTTATTTTTAGCATCACAATTGCTAAACAAAATGCATTTATTTATTGAAAAAATTGTATTTTCATTCTTACTTGCAAAATCCATATAACTTTGTTCACAAATATATTTACCATATAATATTTTAAATACAATAATAGAAAGTATGGCTAAAGTTAATATTAATATTATTAATATTGCTAATGATACAATTTTTTTCTTTTTCAAAAAACGTTCCTCCTTATTAATTTCTTATAATATATTATAAAATTTAATAATAATCAATTGTTTTTTTAAAATTACCATATATTTAAATTGACTTTTTTTGACATAAAGTTTAAAATTAGTATAGGTGATAGTATGAAAACTAAAGATAATAAAAAATTATACATTATTTTTGTTATTATTATTTTAGTAATTTCAATATTAATTTATAGTGTTGTTACGAAAAATGATACATATGCAAAAGAAACCATAATAGATAATGTAAAAATAAGTAATGCTGAGACAATTGATATATATGCCATTATTGAAAAAAATAGCAACGAATTATCTAAAGAAAAAATAGAAACTAAAGAAGAACCACTCGAATTTATGACAAAATATAGAACTAATAAAGATTTACCTAAAGGAACAATTCAAGTAATACAAGAAGGAAGAGAAGGAATACAACAAATTTCTATAAAAAAAGTGTACAAAGAAGATAAACTTATTAGTGAAGAACAAATTAGTGCTATAGTTACAAAATCTTCTATTGATAAAATAGTAGAAATAGGCGGAGCAAGTTATTCAAGCAATTACAATGTAAAAGTTGGAGATACTTTATATGTTACTGCAGACAGGGCAGCTATTATGGTAAATAAAGATAGTAATTCACAAAAAATTGCAACTTTATCTAGAAATGAAAAATTAAATGTAATGCAAATAGATGAAGATTGGTATAGAATTAAAAGCTCATTAGGAACTGGATGGATAAAAAAAGAAAGTACAACATTTATAAATCCAAACTCAACTTATGCAGAAACTTTTGGTACTGAAAAAAGTAAAAAGCAACTATTGAATACTTTAAGTTTTAATATGAGTTTAAATAAACCAAGTGGTTTGAGTTTAGAACAATTTAAAAAAGTTTTATCAGATTCAAAGGATAAAAATAAAATTTTTGAGAACAATGCTGAATATTTTTATTACATAGAAAAACAATATAATATAAATGGATTATTTGTTGCTGCAATAGGAATACATGAAAGTGCATGGGGGACTTCAAAAATTGCAAGAAATAAAACAAATTTATTTGGATATGGAGCATATGATTCTAACCCATATAACGGAGCTTATACATTTTCTAGCTATTCAGAAAGTATAGATTTAATGGCAAGAGTATTAACAAAATATTATTTGAACCCATCTGGAACTAAAATATATAATGGAGAAGTAGCAAAAGGAACTTATTATAATGAACCAACATTTTCCGGAGTAAATAAAAGATATGCAACAGATAAAAATTGGGCAAATGCAGTTTATAATCACATGAAATACTTATATGAAAAAATTTAAGAGCGAATTTTTCAAAAAATATTGATATTTTTTCAATATTATTGTATGATATAAAGGTAAAAAATATATGTGTCAATGAAAGGGGCAAAAAATGAAAAAAGCGTCAATAGCTATATTAGTTGTAATAATGTTATTATGTATTGTACTATGTTCAACAAAAATATATGCAGCTTCAAGTAGTGCAATAGATTCAAAAACTGAAAGTCAATTAATAGAATTAAAAGAAAATCAAGCAAAAACAATAGAAGATTATCAATTAAAATATGGATCTGATTCATACGGATTTGTTGCATATATACTTAATATAATAAGAATTTGGAGTATCCCAATATGTTTTTTAGGAATTGCAATAGGTTCAATACATAAATCAATAATAGGAATCAGAAAATTAGATACACAAGAAAAAGGAAGAGGGGCAGTTGTAACTTTTGTTACAATATTAATAATATGCCAGATATTACCACTGGTATTTGCCGTTGTTGTAAAATTTCAAAGGGGGTAACAAATGAAAGTTTTATTTGCTGTAAGTAATGAAGAGATATCAGAGGCTATAATAAAAAGATATCAAAAAGAATATAAGGAAATAATTTCACATAAAAATGTATATTACTTTAATGCAATACTAAAAGAGATACAAAAAGATAAATCATATGATAGAATTGTAATAAGTGAAGAATTAGAGGCATTTACTAATACACAATATGATCAAATAGATAAATTTATTTTTGAAAAATTAGATAGTATAAGTGATGAAGCTGCTAATGTAAGGGGTAGTGATACACCAATTATTCTAATATGTTCAGATAGACGAGAAAAAGGCGAAGAAATGCTTGTAAAACTATTTGGAATTGGCATTTATGATGCATTAATTGGAAATGACAGAAGTGTAGAAGAAGTTTGCAAGTTAATTAATAAACCACGTTCTAAAAAAGAAGCAAAAATATACTATAAGGTAGAGTCAGATGAGGTAAAATATCAATCTGAAAATGAAAATGACGTTAGTGAACAAGAAATACAAAATATTTTAGCTCATTACAAAAAATTAGGTAAAAATGAAGAACAATATGTTACTAGTTTTAATAATATTGTTGCACAATATAATGATGCACAATTAAGAATAATAAGTAAATTTCTACCATTAAATGTTAGAGCAGTTCTAGAAGAAAAATCCCCAAAATATCAGCAAATAATGTCTTTTAATAATACAGTAACAAATAGCATAAGAAAGCCAAATAAAGAGCAAGATTTAGGACCTAGTGGAAAATTGTTAAGACCTAAAAATACAAATAATGTATTAACAGGCCCAGTTGTTATTCCTTCATCAGTAAATACAAATAATGTTAGAAAACTATCTAGAAATCATCCTAATGAGCAAAATGTTAATTCTATGTACAATACACCAATAAATAGTCTACAGAATAACAGAACCGTAGATAGTATGCCAAGTTTAGACAATGATATAGAAGATATGGATTATAGTGAAATTCAAGAACCAATTCCAAAAAGAAGAGGAAGACCTAAAAAAATTGTTTCTGAAGATACTATAAGTAATTTACAAAGGGAACAACCAAAAAGAAGAGGAAGACCTAAAAAGAATGCAATTGAAGAAGAATTATTAGTTCCAGATGACAACATTTTGCCAGGATTTGAGAGCCCAAAAAATGTTGCATCACATTTTAATAATCAGCCAGAGGATGTAATGTTACCAGGTTTTGATAATCAATCAGAAGATGAAATGTTACCAGGGTTTGATAGTAAATCAGAAAGTGGAATGTTGCCAGGGTTTGATAGTAAATCAGAAGATGAAATGTTACCAGATTTTGAAGAAGAAGATACAATGTTGCCAGGATTTGGAACGGCTAGCCAAGAAAATTCAAAAGATGATAATGCTATTTTACCTGGTTTTGAAAATATTAACACTAGTCAACAACAAATGAAATATAGAGATAATGCAATATTGCCAGGATTTGAAACTGTAAAAAACACTTACAGTAAACCATCAAAAAATTATAGTGCTAATAATAACATAAATAATTATTCTCAACCACAGGTACCATCTAAAAATATAGATATTACTCAAAATAATAGTATGAATAATATTTATAACCAACCAAATGAACCAAAATCATATGATAGTATGAATAATATTTATAATCAGCCAAATGAATCAAAATCATATGATAGTATAAATGATATTTATAATCAGCCAAATGAGTCAAAATCATATGATAGTATAAATGATATTTATAATCAGCCAAATGAGTCAAAATCATATGATAGTATGAATAATATTTATAATCAACCAAATGCGTATGATAATGATAATAATTCTTATATGCAAAATCCTGTAAATTCAATGCAAGAATCAGACTTTTCTACATTATTAACAGGTGATAAAAAAGTAGTTACATTTGTAGGTACAAGTAAAAATGGAACATCATTTATTTTGAACAATTTAGCGGAATATGCTTCATCTATGGGAATTAATGTAGCAATTTTAGATACAACTCAAAATAAAAATTCATATTATATATATACAAAAAATGAGGAAGAATTAAGGCAAGTTGCAGCTACATGTTTAGATAATTTAGTACATGGACAAGCTAAAGGAATTAGTGTAAATAGAAATCTTACTGTTTATACATCATTACCAGAAGACAGAGAAAATTTAAATAATGTATCATCAATACTAGAAACACTAATAAGAATGCATAGCTTGGTATTAATAGATTGTGATTTTTATACACCTACACAATATTTTGCATATGCACAAGAAATATATTTAGTTCAATCACTAGATATACTTACAATTCAACCTTTAACGGCGTTTTTAAGAGAACTTAAGGCACAGAATGTATTAGATGAAAATAAAATAAAAATAATTTTAAATAAATACGTAAAAGTCAGAGGAATTTCAGAAAAAACAATAATTGGAGGAATGTCAAAATATAATGATCCAGCAATGTCATTTATGACAGACTTATTTGACGTAAATGCTGTGAAATATATAACAATACCATTCGAACAAGAGATATATACAAGATATTTAGAAAGTGTAATAAACTGTGATGTATCAATAAAGGGATATTCAAAATCATTTATGCAAGTATTAAAGGAACTTACTAATTGGATTTATCCTATGTCATCTGGAAGTAACACATATAGACCACCAGCTGTATCATATAATAATGCATTTTCGCCAAGCATGAATAATACATTAAATCAAATGAAAAGAAAATATTAATTTGGGAGGAAAGAATAGTGGCAATAGCAGTAGTAATAGTTCTTGTGCTCATAGTTATAGGGTTAATAATATATAACCTAAGTATTCATAGAAAAATACAAACTTTTAATAACATAAATCAAAGAATAAATAATTTATCCATTGTTCAAGATTTTATGAGCACTGTTGGAGAAAGATTATCAGTTGACCAAAAAATACAGAAAATCAATGATATTCTAATAGAAAAGTATGAAATAAAATATTCTACAATTGTTGTTTTTGACGGAGCCGAATATACCATAAAAGCATCAAATGTTGATAAAAAACATTGGGAATCATTAAAAGCATTACAAGATGTAGAAATATTTAAAGATAGTATTTCTACTGCTACTCCTAAATATGTTACAGTAAATAGTGAAGGGGAAAAATTACCATATCAAAAAATGGAATTTGGAAGAGCAAAATCTGCCATATTTTTTCCATTATATATAGACAATGTATATTTTGGATATTGGATTATAGAAAGTGGAACCCCACATGATTTTGACAATGTAGATATAACAATATTGGACATCGTCAAAGAAAATATTGTATCAGTGTTAAAAAATGTAGTTCATCAAAAAACACTTGAAGCTTTATCTCGAACTGATAAATTCACTGGGCTACAATCTGAAACATATTTATACGGAGAAGGAAAGAAAGTAATAGATAAATATACAATGTCAACAGTGTGTATGTATAAAATAACAAATCTAGAAGAAATAAATAATAAATTTTCTAGAGAACTTGGAAATAAAGTATTAACTGAAGTTGCTAACTATTTATACCAAAATATATCTAGTGAATATATATTTGTTAGGTATATGGGACCCAAATTTGCGATAGTTTTTTCAGGTGTTGATATTAACGGAGTAGCAGACTTTTTAAATGATAAAAAAGAAATAATAGAAAATATGGAAATTACGTTAGAAGAACAAACTGAAACAGTTGTAACTACTGAAAAGAAAAGAGGAAGAAAGAAAAAACCTGCAATAGTAAAACCAGTATTAAATTTTGCAATATCAACTTATTATAAAGGAACAGGATTAGAAGAAGTTCTAAAAAAACTTGAAAATTATCTAGATGGTGCACCACTAGAAGAAAGTGATATTAACAATATATAATTAGGAGGTATAGAGTTATGGAATTTGATAAAACTATGAACTTTAGAGTAGAAAGAGACAATCAAGTAAAAACAAAAGAAATTTTACGTGAAGTATATGAAGCATTAGTTGAAAAAGGATATAACCCAATAAATCAAATAGTAGGATACATTTTATCTGGAGATCCAACATACATAACAAGTCATAAAGAAGCTAGAAACAAAATAAGAGCAATCGAAAGAGATGAACTATTAGAAAAACTAGTAAAAAATTATATAGGAATAGAATAATGAGAAAATTAGGAATTGATTATGGAGAAGCAAGAGTTGGAATTGCAATAACAGACGAATTAAACATAACAGCACAAGGTTTAGAAACAATACAAAGGAACAATTCTGACAAAATTGTATTAAAAAGGTTAGATGAAATATTAGAACAATATCAAATTGACACTATTGTTGTGGGTTTTCCAATAACCTTAAAAGGAACTAAGTCTGAAAGGACAATAAAGACAGAACAATTTATACATAAATTAAAATGCAAATATAATCAATTAAAAATAGACACGATAGATGAACGTTTAACAACTGTTGAAGCTCATAAAACAATGAATTTTCTAAATGTAAACAAGAATAAAAAGAAAAATTTAGTTGATACTATATCTGCAGTATATATTTTAGAAACATATATAAATAAAAAATTTTAAAAATTTATTGAAAAATATTTTTATAGATGTTAAAATTAAAATATAAAATTTGAAAGGAGAAAATTATGGAAGAAAATTTTGATGGAGAAGACCTAGATAATATAATTATATTGAATGATGAAGAAGGGAATGAAGTTAAATTTGAATTTCTAGATTTAATTGAATTAGACAATGAAGAATATGTAGTATTATTACCAGTAGTTGAAGAAGGAGAAGAAGACGACGGAGAAGTAGTAATACTAAAATTAGAAGATACTGATAATGAAGAAGAAGAATCTTATGTAAGTGTTGATGATGATGAAATATTAAATAAAGTATTTGAAATATTCAAAGAAAAATTCAAAGATGATTTTGATTTTGTAGATTAATATAAATTATTGCTACTATTGTGGCAGGCTGTTTATTAGGGGAGGTAAAACAAATGAAGAATTTTTCAACATGGATGTTAGTTATGTTTATGGCAATGTTTTGGATGTTTCGTGTAATAGTTGCAATAATGCCAGAGTTTGGTACAACACTTGGAAGTATAGTACCATTAAATGGACAATTAGAAATAATATTATCTTTTGTAGTTTTAGTTTGCATGATATTAGTGGTAAAAAGAAAGTTACTAGGAGCTATAATATATGTAATTGCATATGGAATGTATTTTGGAGCAGACCTATTCAATAAAGTTAGTTCAATCATAGAAGGAACACTTTCAGCTGACGGTATGCTAAATGTACTTATATCTTTTATAGCCATAGTGCTTGCTGTAGCAGTTTTATTTGATTTATTAGTAGATAAAGGAAGAAAGGCAAATCCTAAAGATAAAAAAACAGATTGGTTTTATAATAATGAGCAATTTGATAGAAAACTAGACGAAAGGGCAGATAAAAATAATTATAGAACTTTATAAATTTATGAAAATTGCAGTGATTACATTGCAATTTTTTGTTATTGAGGAAGTGATTGAAAGATGGAAAAAAGTTTGACAAAAACCAACATTAACTGGTATCCAGGTCATATGGCAAAAACTAGGAGAGAAATAGAAGAAGATTTAAAGCTTGTAGATGTAGTAGTAGAATTACTAGACGCAAGAATCCCAAGATCTTCTCAAAATCCAGAAATAGCAAAGATAATAAAAAATAAGAAAAAACTAATAATATTAAACAAAATTGATTTATCAGATGAAAAAGAAAACAAAAATTGGGAAAAATACTTTGAAAAAAGCAATATACCTGTTTGTTTAGTAGACTCAAATTCAGGGAAAGGTATAGATAAATGCATAAAACAAATTGAAAAAATAATGCAAAATGAATTGGAATTACTTGCAAAAAAAGGAAGAGTTGGAAGAAAAATAAGAGTGATGATAGTAGGAATTCCAAATGTAGGCAAATCATCATTCATAAACAGAATTTCAAAAAGATCAACTGCTGATGTTGGAAACAAACCAGGTGTTACAAGAAAAAAACAATGGATAAGAATAAATGAAAAAATTGAACTACTAGATACGCCAGGAGTTTTATGGCCAAAATTTGAAAATGAAGAAGTTGCATTAAATTTAGCATTTACAGGCACTATAAAAGAAGAAATATTGGAAAAAGTTGATATTGCATATTATTTAGTTAAATTTTTACTAGAAAATTATAGACAAAAATTATGCGATAAATATAAATTAGAAACTTCTTATATTGAAAATATTTTAAATAGAGACTTACCAGAAAACGAGAATATATATGAAATAATACTTGAAATTGGCAGAAAAAGAGGATGCCTTGTATCTGGTGGAAATGTAGATGAAGAAAAAACAGCAAAAATAATATTAGATGAATTCAAAAATGGAAAATTAGGAAAAATTACTATAGAAAGGGCTAATTAATGGAAGAATGGATTAATATAAATAGAGCAAAAGAAGAAGTAGAATTAATGTCACCATTAACATGGGCTTATATTGGAGATTGCGTATATGAATTATATGTTAGAACTAAATTAATAAATGAGACTAATTTGAAGCCTCATAAGTTACATATAGAGTCTATAAAATATGTTAAAGCCAAAGCACAAGCAGAGTTTTTAAATAATATTTATGAAAGCTTAACAGAAGAGGAAAAAAATATAGTAAGGCGTGCAAGAAATACGCAAAATCACCATTTACCTAAAAATTCAAATGTTCAAGAATACATGTATTCAACTGCATTCGAAGCACTTATTGGATATTTATATTTAACAAAGAATAGTAAAAGATTAAATGAAATTTTTGAAATATTATTTATTTAGTTACTATTTAATGGTTTTAGAATTAGAATGTATATAATATTTAAAAAACCAGTTGACTAAATTTTTAAAACATGATATAAATATATAGTGCAAATGGCCCCTTGGTCAAGCGGTTAAGACGCCACCCTCTCAAGGTGGAATCATGGGTTCGATTCCCGTAGGGGTCACCAATAAATATAGTTAAAAGGGAGTAGCTTGTGTATTACTAATCAACAATCGCGATACTAAAAAGTATCTGGTTAGTAAAGCTATAAAAATAGTTAAGCGAGACTTTTAAAAGAAATAAAAATTTTTATTTCTTTTAGAAGTCTTTTTGGGTATCAAAAAGCACTAAAGAATAATATAAATTTATAAGGAGGATAGCAAAATGGAAAAAGAAAATTGGTTTAACAAAGAAATTGAAGAAGTTGAACTAAGTTTAAAAACTAACATGCAAGAAGGTTTAAAATCAGAGGAGGTAGAAGCGCGTAAAGAGAAATATGGACTAAATCAATTACAACAAGCTAAGAAAAAATCATTATTACAAAGGTTTATTGATCAATTTAAAGATTTTTCAATAATTGTTTTAATAATTGCTGCAATAGTTTCAGGAGTAGTTGGAGTTGCTAATGGTGAAGGAATTACAGACACAATTATTATTTTAATAGTTGTTATTGTTAATGCAATTATAGGAGTGTCACAAGAAGCAAAGGCTGAAAAATCACTTGAAGCCTTGCAAAAATTAACAGATCATGCATCAAAAGTTATTAGAAATGGCGAAGTAACAGTAGTTCCTGCGAAAGAGTTAGTACCTGGAGATATAGTAATTTTAGATACAGGAGATTTTGTACCAGCTGACTTAAGAATTATTGATGCAGTAAATCTAAAGTCACAAGAATCTTCATTAACAGGTGAATCAGTACCTGTAGAGAAAGTAACAAATAAACTAGATGGAACAGATGTTGGAATTGGTGACAGAGTTAATATGTTATTTTCTTCAAGTTTAATTACTTATGGTAGAGGAAAAGGAATAGTTGTAGAAACAGGAATGACAACAGAAGTAGGAAAAATTGCAGGAATGATAAATTCAACACAAAAGCAAGAAACACCACTTCAAACCAAATTAAATAAATTAGGAAAAACCCTTGGAATAGCAGCTTTAGCTATTTGTGCATTTATATTTATAATTGGATTAATACAAGGAAAAGAGCCAATTCATATGTTTATGACAGCTGTAAGTTTAGCAGTTGCAGCGATTCCAGAAGGACTTGTTGCAGTATCAACAATAGTTTTAGCAATTGGTGTTCAAAAAATGGTTAAGAGAAATGCAATTGTAAAAAGATTGCCAGCTGTAGAAACTTTAGGAAGTGCAACAGTTATATGTTCAGATAAAACAGGAACTCTTACACAAAATAAAATGACAGTTGAAAAAATATTTTGGAATGATAAGATAAAAGATTTAACAAATATTTCCGAAAATCAAATAGATGATGAACTTAACAAATTAGTATATGCAAATATGCTTTGTAATGACACAAAAGTATCAAGTGATGGAACTTTAACTGGGGATCCAACAGAAACAGCTCTAGTAGATATGGCATTTAAATTAGATTTTGATCCAAGTATTTATGATAGAACCCCTAGACTAGAAGAAGTGCCATTTGATTCAGACAGAAAATTAATGACAACAGTAAATGAAGTCGATGGAAAATATATAGTTTATACAAAAGGTGGTATTGATGAACTTTTAAATAGATGTAATTCTTATGAAATTAATGGAGAAATAAAAACAGATTTAAGTTCATATTCAAATAAAATAAGACAAGAAAACGAAAATATGGCAAAAGAAGCTTTAAGAGTTTTAGGCTGTGCATACAAAGAAATTGATCATATTCCAACCAAAAAAGAAATGAAAACAATTGAAAGCAATTTAACTTTTATTGGTATGGTTGGAATGATAGACCCACCAAGAGAAGAAGCTAAAAAGGCAGTAGAAAAATGTAAAACAGCAGGAATAAAAACAGTAATGATTACAGGAGACCACAAAATTACAGCTACAGCAATAGCTAAAAAATTAGGAATATTAGAAAATGAAGAAGAAGCTATAACAGGGTTAGATTTAGAAAATATGTCTGATGAAGACCTAGAAAAAAATGTTAGAAAATACTCAGTATATGCAAGAGTATCTCCAGAGCATAAAGTAAGAATAGTAAAAGCATGGCAAAAAAACGGTGAAATAGTTGCAATGACTGGCGATGGAGTAAATGATAGTCCTGCACTTAAAACATCAGATATAGGTTGTGCGATGGGAGTGGTAGGTACAGATGTTGCAAAAGAAGCAGCAGATGTAATTTTAACAGATGATAACTTTGCAACTATAGTTTCAGCAGTAGAAGAAGGTAGAAGAATTTATGATAATATATTAAAAGTAATTCAATTCCTATTATCAAGCAATGTTGGGGAAATTATAGTATTATTTTTAGCAACACTTTTAACACCAATATTTGCAAATTGGTTTGGAATTACTAATATAAACGGACTAGAAATACTATTACCTATTCATATATTATGGATAAATTTGGTAACAGATTCACTTCCAGCTTTAGCATTAGCATTTGATCCAGCTGATAAAGATATAATGAAGAGAAAACCTGCAAAGCCTGGTAAAGGAGTATTTACCAAAGGAATGACATGGAGAGTTATATACCAAGGTGTAATGATAGGATTGTTAACACTTGGCGCATTCATGATAGGTTTAGCAACAACTACTGAACCAATAAATGGTTTAACGCTGGATGAATCTAAAATAGAAGTTGGTCAAACAATGGCATTTATTACTTTAGCATTATCAGAACTTGTCCATGTGTTTAATATTAGAAATAATAAAAAATCTATATTCAAAACAGGAATATTCAACAATATGAAATTAATAGGTGCAATTGTTGCTTCAGCAGCGCTAATGTTTATAATACTTTTAATAGAACCATTAAGAAACATATTCAGTATACCATTATTACCTACTCAAAATATTTTAGAATTAATTGGATTAGTTTTAGCTCCAATTGTAATTGTTGAAATATTTAAATTACTTAAGATTAATGGTAAAGAATAGAAGTGGTAAACAATAAAAAAATTACGCAAACTACTAGTAAAATATATAAAAATGTGATAAACTATGCAATAAGAGAAACAAAAATAAAGGGGCGATTAGAATTGAAAAGGACATTTTATTTAACAACACCAATATACTATCCAAGTGGAAAATTTCATATAGGAACAGCATATACAACAGTACTTGCAGATGCTATAAAAAGGTATCATTTGCTAAAAGGAGAAGATGTTTATCTTTTAACAGGAACAGATGAACATGGTCAAAAAATACAAGAAAAAGCAGAAAGCTTAGGAAAAACTCCAAAAGAATATGTAGATGAAATGGCAGTAATGGCAAAAGAACTATGGAAAAAAATGAAAATAGAATATGATGACTTTATTCAAACAACTGAACCAAGACATGAAAAAATAGTACAAAAAATATTTGACTATTTTATGGAAAAAGGAGATATTTACAAAGGAGAATACAAAGGATTATATTGTGTGCCTTGCGAAACATTTTTTACACAATCGCAACTAGTAAATGGAAAATGCCCTGATTGTGGACGAGAAGTTAGAGAAGCTAGTGAAGAAGCATACTTTTTTAACATGAAGAAATATGCCAATAGGCTTTTAAAATATTATGAAGATCATCCAAATTTTATAAAACCAGATTATATGAAAACTGAAATGATAAACAACTTTATAAAACCTGGATTAGAAGATTTATGTGTAAGTAGAACTACATTTGACTGGGGAATAAAAGTCTTAAAAGACCCTAAACATGTTGTATATGTTTGGTTAGATGCATTAACAAACTATATAACAGCGTTAGGATTTTGGTCAGAGGACGACAGCAAATTTAAAAAATATTGGCCTGCAAATTTACACATAGTAGGAAAAGACATAGCTAGATTTCATCTGATCTATTGGCCAATATTCTTAATGGCACTAGATTTACCTTTACCAGAAACAATATTAGCTCACAATTGGATTGTAATGAAAGATGGAAAAATGAGCAAATCAAAAGGAAATGTTATTTATCCAGAAGAGTTAATTGATAGATATGGTTTAGATGCAACAAAATACTTTTTATTAAGAGAAATGCCAGTATCGCAAGATGGGGTATTTTCTCCAGAAAGTTTTGTTGAAAGATACAATTCTGATTTATGTAATGATTTAAGTAATTTACTAAATAGAACAGTATCAATGGTAAACAAATATTTTGAAGGAAAAGTTCCAGAATATAACGGAACCCCAAATGAAGTAGACAAAGAATTAGAAGAATTTGCAATTTCACAAGCCAAAAAGTTTGAAGAAATATTTAATAATTATGAAATAGCAAATTCAATTCAAGAAATTTGGAATTTAGTTTCAAGAACAAATAAATATATAGATGAAACAGCCCCATGGGCTTTGGCAAAAGAAAACCAACAATCAAAGTTACAATCTTGTATGTATCATCTAATTGAAAATTTAAGAAAAATCGCAATATTAATAAGACCTTTCATGTTGGAAACTTCAGATAATATCTTAAGACAAATAGGAATACAAAATGAAAATTTAATTAGTTGGCAAAGCCTAAATGATTATGATAAAATAAAAAATGTTAAAGTAATAGAAAAAGGCGAACCAATCTTTATGAGAGTAAATGTTGATGAAGAAATAGAATATATGCAAGATTTAATGAAAAATCGTTAAAAAATGGAGAACTAAAATGAAGAAACAACATTATTACGAATTTTCTAATTATAAAGGCATAGAAGAATATAACAATAAAAATCGTATAAAACTTGTAATTGCAATAATGGTACCATTAATAATTATTATATTAATAATTATTACAAGAAACATGCAAGGAAGTATACAAACAAGTATTACTTCAATAGAAGAAGCTATTAAAGAAACACAATTAGAAAATAAAGAAAGAGAGAAAAATACAGAAAAAGCTGAAATTGAAAAAATAGCTGAAGAAATTAAACAAGAAAAAGAACAATTAAAAGAACAAGAAAAACTTCCTAAACTTACATCTGTTGGAAAGCAAAATATGTCAAATATATATAAATCTGACACTAAAAGAGCATTTTTAACATTTGATGATGGACCATCAAACAATACGGTTAAAATATTAGATATATTGAAAAAAGAAAATGTTAAGGCAACATTTTTTATGTTAGGAAGTAATGTGAAAATTTTTCCAAATACTGTAAAAAGAGTTTATGATGAGGGACATTATATTGCAAATCATGGATATACACACGAATATTCTTCAATATATAAATCTCCTCAAGCCGTATTAGATGAATATAATAAATGTAATAATGAAGTAAGAAAAGCAATAGGAAAGCCAGAATATAATTCACATTTATTTAGATTCCCAGGAGGACTTGCTGGTGGAAAATATGCTAAAGTAAAGAAAGAGGCAAAAGAATTATTAGAAAAAAACGATATTTTAAATATAGATTGGAATGCATTAACAGGAGATGCTGAATCACAAAATCCTAAAGCAAAACAATTGATGAAAGAACTAAAAGAAACAACAAAAGGGAAAAATAGTGTAGTAATTTTAATGCATGATGCAGAGGCCAAAAAAGTTACAGTAGATATATTATCTGATGTAATAAAATATTTAAAAGAGCAAAAATATGAATTTAAGAATTTTTATGATATTATAAAATAAAACCAAATAGTTAAAATGAGAGGAGAAATTATAATGCCTAAAAAAGATGAAATGCTAGAAAAATTAAAATATTTAGGATTAGACTTAAATAAAGTTCCAAAAGTATTAACAGAAGTAGAAGAATTAGAATATAGAGTACCTAAATTTTATGATGAAAGCCAATACAAGCAATATAGATTTGTAAAAGTAAAAGACATACAAATTTTATTAACACCAGCAAATCGATTAGAAGATTTAGAAGAAAAATACAAAAAAGCAGCTCCTCTTTCAGATTTTTTAGATAGTGAGAATGAAGAAAATTATATAAAACACACAACATTTCTAAATATGCTAAAAAATGTAAAAATAGAAAAAATAGAAGAAATTGAGCAAGAACAAGAAAAGTTAAGCAAAAATTTACCATTTAAAATTAAATTTTCATCAAATTATTTATGGCAAATATATTATTCAAAAAATACGGATAAATATTTTATGCTCGTACCAACAGAAGATTCAGAATATGAAGCATTTTTTTATTTGTTAAAAAAGAAAATTGAAAATAAGAAAAATGCCCAAATATTTGTACCTATAAGTGGAATTGATTATAGCAATCAATATCTTAAAAAAACACAGTTTCAAGATTTAGAAAATTATATGTGGTTATTTACTAAAGAATGGCCATTAGTTTATGAAGTATATGATAAAAATGATAATTTAAGTATTCAAATAATAGGCGAAACATATGTATATGGAAAAGTAAAAAGCTTATATAAAATAAAATTAGATGATAAAGAAGAAACTACAAGCTTTTATAGACTTATAAAAGCAATGTTTATACTTCAAACAGAGCTTCCTAATTATTTTGAATTTAAAACAAATATAAATAAAGATGGTGCAATAGATTTTTATCAAGAAAACAAAAAAATTGAATATAAAGATATTGCTAACTGGTTAAAAGAAGAATATCTTTTATGTGAAGAAAAAAAGAAAAATACAGATCAACTCATAGAAATTGATAATGAAAAACTGGAAAAATTGAAATCAGAATCTGTATTATTAGATATGGAATACATAGAAAAAGAAAAACAAATATCAACATTTTTAGAGTGTAAAAAAAGTTTCTTTGGAAAAGTAAAGTATTTCTTCAAGTATAGTAAAGGCAAGAAAAAGAAGGTTAAAAGTGAAGAAAATAAGTTAGAAGAAGAAATACAAGAAGAGACAATAGAATCAAATCAAGAAGAAAAAGATAACATGTTTGTTGAAAAAGATAATTATACAATAGAAGAACTTATACAAAATTATAAAGAACTGGAAGAAAAAGAAAACAATTTAAAAAATATTTTAATGGATATAAATGCATTAAAATTAAAAAATAAAAATTTAAATAAAAAAATAGAAAATGCAAGTGAATACATAAAAGAAATAGATAGTCATAAAAAAAGTATATTTGAATTTTGGAAATACAGTAATAAAGATGAAATGGAATCTCTTCCAGAAGGAGAAGAAGAAGAAATAAATATAGAAAAGAAAATTACAAAAGTATTTGATTATGAAGAAGATTTAGAAGATTTTGGAAAAAAGTATGATAGGAAATTAAGAAAAACATTATCTCAAGAAGAAACAGATGCTCTATATATTACAAATACTAATGTTATAGAAGTTCTAAATAAAATAAAAAATAATGAGTTACTACCAAAAGATTTAGATAATAACTTAAAACAGATAAAAAAGGAAGCAATACAAGAAAGTACACTTCTAGAAGATGAAGAGTTTGATATATTTAGTGGAACAGATGATGGAACCAAAGTAAGTAAGATAAAAAATACAAAACATAGAGAACTTCCAAAAGATAAATTTAAAATACTTGAGGTAAGCAAAAATACTAAACAAATTGGTTATAAATTGGTTTTAGAACAAATTATAAGTAAAATAAAATCAGCTTTAGAAAATGCTGAAATTGATGATGATTTACCAGTTTATAAAGCAACAGTTGATGAAACACTAAACAAAAATAATATCAATTTGTTTAATATTAATCCAGTTTCAGAAATTTCAGAAGTTTTAAATGAAAAAGTAAAAGATATATATTTATATAAAATAAATTTAACTGGTAAAACGAATTGCATACCTTATACGAATATAATTTTTTATGATAATCAAAATAAAACATTACCAGTAGGCATGGATTTGTCTACAAAGATTCTAGTTGATGTAAATAAGTTAGAATTGGTAGACGAAAATAGTTTTCAATTTAATGTTATCAATTTTGAAAATAAAGATGATGAATTCTCAAAAATAATTATAAACAAGGTAAATGTTCTAGAATATAATATAAATTTATAAAAAATTATGGACAATTATAAAGAAGTATGCTAATATATTTACGTACTTCTTTTATATGCCGATGTGGCGGAATTGGTAGACGCACCAGACTCAAAATCTGGCGAGAAATCATGCGGGTTCGAGTCCCGCCATCGGTACCAACGACGTATCTGTTCGAACTAATTGAACAAGATGTATAAATATCATTCTTAGAATGGTATTTTTTTAGTTTTATTTTCAGTATGTACCACATCATCCCCGAGTTTTGTATCGCTGGTCAAAACTCATAGGTGTTAGGATTTGTGTCAGAACTAAAAGTCCTTTGACACAATGTGAATAAACTACATTAATTAATTTTGTTAAATATCATCTTATAATGTTTGAAATAATCGAAATTAAAAATATTAAAGAAAACACATAGCTTTCTGTTTTTAACAAAAAGGAAAGCTAAAATAAAATTAGAATTTAATCATAGCGTAGTAATTTTTTGTCGTTTATGGTATAATTTTGTTAAATTATAAACAAAAGGTGATAAAGTAATGAAAGAATTTATATCTTTACTTATAAGTTTTATATTTATGAGTATAGCGGATAGTATTGATGCTTCATTTAATAACGCAATAAATATTGATGCAATTGTAGTTTGTGGCAGTTTATTTTCAATTGATTTAATACTAAAATCAATTAGTGACATTGGTATATTTACTTATAGAACTGATAGAAAAGATGAAAGTGCATATTTAATCATAAATGTAATAGTTGGATTATTATTAGGTATTTTAGTATTCTATTTAAAAAATATAATTGTTAATTTATTTGAATTGACTGCTATTCAAAAAGAAATGTTATCTAATATTTTGTCACTTTATATTTGTTATTTAACTATTGGAAGACTTGCTAATGCTATATTTGAGATGGTACGCTTAAGGAATGATTTGAAATTATATAGAAAAAGTTTAGTATTGTATTATGTAACATTAATAGGGTTAGATTTTATTGCATTTATATTTACTAAAAACTTAATACTATTGTTTATTGCTACTATTGTATCATGGATAATAACAATTCTATATATGCTTTACAAATTAAAGTTAAAATTTATTTTACCAAATAAGTCTATAATAAAAAATGTTTTTCATATAGGTATTCCGACATCTTTAGAAAGATTATTGTCTAGAATATTTATCTTAATTTATGGGTTACTTGCTAGCAAATTAGGAACTGAAAAATATTCTATACATACAATTTGTTATTCAACTATTTTAAAATTAGAAGTAATTGCAAGTGCTTTTCAAGCAACATTAATGATAAAATTACCTGAATATAATTCAAAAATTGAACAATATAACAATTGTGTCATGATGAAAAATAAATGTTTTGGAATAATTATTTTTCTGGACTATTTGTTTGGGGCATTAATTTTAATTATATCTCATGGAAGTTTACCACTGATTGAATGTTTTCCATATATAATCTTCTATTCTTTTGGAATGTTTGGATTATATTTATATGTTACCTATCAAACTCTTTTAATCATTCAAGGAAAGCCAAAAATTATGTTAGTTGGATCTTTTATGGGATCTCTTATTCGAGTAATATTATGTTTTATTTTTCTAAAAAGTACAATTGCTTTATTCATTTTTGGAATTTCTAATTTTGTTGATTTTTACATTAGAAGTATCATTTATAGAATTGGATTATCTAAATTTTACAAAAAAGATAATATAAATATTGAAAAAACTATCAATGTTTAATTCTTATATTACTATAACAACTTACATCAATATTAATATAGTAACAAGGTTGTAGATATCTACGTCAATGGTACCAATTTTACTATAAATGTCGAATTTTGCGATGAAAAAATATTGCATAGTTCGACATTTTATGTTATTCTATAAATAGATTATAATCTAAAATTTAAAATCAAAAAAATTAATTCAAAGTTTTAAAATTCAATTTTTTAATCATTTAATTAAAAATCAAATTTAAAAATTTACAAAAAAAAGGAGTGGTGGTTATTGACTAAAGAAATACCAGAGTATATGTATCCTAAAAATGATTTTATTTTTAAACGTTTATTTGGATATGAAGGAAATGAAGATATTACAAAACATTTAGTAAGCAATATAATTGGAGAAAAGATTAAAACGCTAGAATTCAAAAATCCATATTTATTAAGAGAAACCAAAGATGATAAAGAAGAAATATTAGATATAAAAGCACTATTAAATAATAATATTCAATGTGACATAGAAATACAGGTAGGAAATAAACATGATGTGGAAAAAAGAATATTAAATTCTTGGGCAAAAATGTACAGACAATCAATAGGAAAATCTAAAAGATATAAAAATATGAAAAGAACAATAGTAATATTTATAACAATGTTTGATATAGATAATTTAAAGGAATTAGAACAATATAAAACTAAGTGGCTAATCTTGGAAGAAAAGTTAAAAATCAAATTGACTGATGTTTTTGAAGTTGATATAATAGAGCTATCAAAAGCGAAGAAACAATTAAGTAAGGGAACATTTATAGAACGTAAAGATATAAAAGATTGGGTAACGTTTTTGATTAATCCAAAAGAACTGGAGGTATCTAAAATGGAAGAAATGAGTGAAGAAGTAAGAAAAGCATATGAATTATGGCAAAGTTTGAATCTAAATGAAGAAGAAAGAGATAGGGCAGAACAAAGATTTTTAGAGTTGGCATCTACAGAAGATGCTATGGAATATGAACGCAATTTAGCAAGAAAACAAGGATTGAAAGAAGGGAGAATGGAAGGAAGAACAGAAGGAAGAGCAGAAGGAAGAGCAGAAGGAAGAGCAGAAGGAAAAATAGAAGGAATAGCCGAAGGAATAAAAGAAGGTGAAGCAAAAAAACAAAAAGAAATTGCTAAAAAATTATTAGAAATGGAAGTAGAAATAGATAAAATTATAGAATCAACAGGGCTAACGAAAGAAGAAATAGAAAGTTTATAAATTGCCAACAAAACCTTGAAAAAAAAATAAAACTAATATATTATATAAAAAGCGAGGTAAAAAATGAGAAATAGTTGGTTTAAATATATATTTATATTATTTGCTATAGGAATAATAATATTTGCATTTGTAAAAATCAGAGGAGATGAAGAAACAAAAAAACAACAAGAATTAGACAGTGCAAATAAACAAGAAGAACAAATAAAAGAAATAACATTAGGTATAGCGCAATTAGATACAATAAACCCAATACTAAGTAATAATCAAAATGTACAAAACATAAGTAGGCTAGTATATGACCCATTAATAAACTTGACAAATGATTATAAGCCAGAAGCGGCATTAGCCACAGAATGGGCAAAGCAAGATGGAAAAACATACATAATAAAATTGCGTGAAAATGTAAAATGGTCAGATGGAACAGATTTTAGTGCGGAAGACGTAAGATTTACAATAGATAGGTTAAAAGATAAAAAAACCACATCTATATACAAGAACAATGTACAAAATGTAGAGAAAGTTGAAGTAGTAGATGATCATACACTAAAAATCAATTTATCAAAAGAAGTGCCATTTTTTGAATATTATCTTACTTTCCCAATAATGTCTAGGGCATATTATGGAAATGATGACTTTTTAAAAACAAATAAAAATAGCAACCCAATAGGTACTGGAAAATACAAAATATCAGATGTTCAAAAATCATATATTACACTAGAAAAAAATGAAAACTGGTGGAATTCAGAAAAAAGAGGATTATCACTAGAAAAAATAAATATAAATTTATATTCATCTGTGGGAGAACTATACAATAGTTTCAAAACTGGAAGTATAGATGTATTAGCAACAGATAATAATAATTTTAGTGATTATATTGGAACAATAGGCTATAATTTAAAAGAAATAAGAGGACGAGAACATAATTTCCTAGCATTAAATACTAAAAATACATATTTATCAGATGTTCAAGTAAGAAAAGCAATTTGTGCTTCAATAGACAAAACAAGTATTACATCAGATGTATATAAGAAAAAATATTATACAGCCAATTTTCCACTAGAATATGGATCATATCTTTATAAAGGAACAAATTCAAGTATAAAATACAATTTAGAAGATGCAAAGCAATATTTAGAAGATGGCGGATGGTCATATAAATATAGTTATTGGCAAAAAACAGTAAACTATCGAACTCAAAGAATAACATTAAATCTAGTAGTTAAATCAAGCAATAGTAATCAAGTAAAAATTGCTGAAAATATAAGTACACAATTAGAAAAACAGGGATTACAAATAAATATTATAAAAGCTACAGATAATCAATACAATAATTACAAAGAAAAAAAGAACTATGATATGATTTTATGCAGTACATATTTACCTATAAGTCCAGATTTATCAACATTTTTTGGTGAAGGAAATCTTGCAAATTATACAACCAATGAAATAACTCAAATTATGAATGAAGTAAAAAATACAAATGATGAAAACATATTAAAACAAAAATATGAAAAACTAGAAGAAATATATAACAAACAAGTATTATATATCAGCTTAGCAAATAGCAAATACAATATTTTATATAACTCTAATTTAGTTGGTGATGTAGCACCAAACTGGTATAATATTTTTTATAATATAGAAGGTTGGTATAAAAATTAAAAAAAAGTATTGACAAAACAAAAATTTGGTATATAATAACAATATCGAACAACAGTTCATAAAATTAAGGAGGAAAAAACATGGGAGAAAATACAGAAAAGAAAAAAGCATTAGAAATGGCAATGAGTCAAATAGAAAAGCAATTTGGAAAAGGTTCAGTAATGAAACTTGGAGAATTCAAAGCAATGGAAGTTGAGGCTATACCAACAGGAGCATTAAGCCTAGATATGGCATTAGGAATAGGAGGAGTTCCAAGAGGAAGAATTATAGAAATATTTGGACCAGAGTCATCTGGAAAAACAACACTTGCTTTGCATATAGTTGCAGAAGCACAAAAAACAGGAGGAGAAGCAGCATTTATAGATGCAGAGCATGCTTTAGACCCCGTATATGCAAAAAAATTAGGAGTTGATATAGATAACCTAATAGTATCTCAACCAGACACAGGAGAACAAGCTTTAGAAATAACAGAAAGTCTAGTTAGAAGCGGTGCTTTAGACGTAATAGTAGTAGATTCAGTAGCAGCTTTAGTTCCAAAAGCAGAAATTGATGGTGACATGGGAGATTCACACATGGGATTACAAGCAAGATTAATGTCACAAGCATTACGTAAGCTTGCAGGGGCAATAAATAAATCAAAAACAGTATTAATATTTATAAATCAATTAAGAGAGAAAATAGGAGTAATGTTTGGAAATCCAGAAACAACAACAGGTGGTAGAGCATTAAAATTTTATGCATCAGTAAGACTAGATATTAGAAGAATAGAAAACATAAAACAAGATGGAGAAGTAAAAGGAAATAGAGTAAGAGTAAAAGTAATTAAAAATAAAGTAGCACCACCATTTAGAGAAGCTGAATTTGATGTTATATATGGAGAAGGAATTTCAAAAGCTGGAAATATACTAGATATGGCAGTAAATATGGACATCATAGAAAAAAGTGGATCATGGTTTAGTTATAATGGCGAAAGAATAGGACAAGGTAGAGAAAACATTAAAAAATTATTACAAGAAAATCCTGAAATGTTGGCAGAAATAGAAGAAAAAGTAAGAGCCAATTTTGCCCAAGCATTTGAAAGTAGTTTAGGAGAAGAACTACCTTCAGTTAATGATGATGAATAAAACAATAAAAATCAAAGAGGAAGAATAATTATATGGCTAGCATTGAAGAGTTTGATAATGCAAAAACAAAAGTATTAAAATATATACTTTATAAAAAGAGAAGTGAAAATGAAATTAGAAACAAGTTTTCTTCAAGTATAGAAGAAAACTTGTTAGACGATGTTATAGAATACTTAAAAGAAGCCAATTATATTGATGATAATTTATATATAGAAAAAAGCATAAATAATTTTATATCATTAAAAAACTTATCAATAAAAGAAATAAAATATAAATTACTAGCAAAAGGGTTAGATAAAGATGATATAGAAGATTACATATATAACAATAAAGAAGAACTAGAAAATTATGAAATAAAATCCGCATTAAATATTATATATAAAAAAAGAGCTTCAATGGAAGAAGAAGAAATTAAAAATTATTTATTAAAAAAAGGATATAAAGTAGATAATATAAATACTGCTTTTAGCCAAACATAAATTAGAAAGGAAAATCACAAAATGGCAATTTTAGCATTAGAAACAAAACAATATGCAATAAAAATAGACAATTTTGAAGGACCACTAGATTTACTATGTCACTTAATAGATATAAACAAAATGAATATTTATGATATAAACTTAAATGAAATAACAGACCAATACATAAAATACTTAAATGAAATGGAAAAAATGAATTTAGAAATTGCTAGTGAATTTCTAGTTATGGCATCAACTCTTCTATATTTAAAATCTAAAAAACTCCTTCCAAAACAAGAAGAAGAAACAGAAGAACTAACAGAAGAAGAACTAATAAGACGAATTATAGAATATAAAAAATTCAAAGAAATAAGTAAAACAATAAAACAAAATTATTTAGAATATTCAAACAGAATATTTAAAGGGCAAGAACCAATAAAATTGCCAAAACAAAAACTAGAAACAAATTACGACAATGCTCTAATACCAAACATATACAAAGACTTAATGCAAAGGGCTAGTGAAAGAATTAACTTAAATGCAAAAAATATAGAAAAAATAGCACTTGTAGAAAATTATACAGTATCTAGTAAAGTAAAAGAGATGTTTAAAGTTTTAATAAAGCAAAAAAAATTTGTATTTAATAAATTATTTTCAATAAAAAAGCGCAACAAGCAAGAAGTAGTAACAGCATTTAGTGGACTTTTAGAATTATCTAGAAGGAGTAAAGTTGATACTACACAAGAAGAACTATTTGGAGACATTGTTGTAGAAAAAAAGAAAAGAGCATGATTAATAAATAAAAAAAAGGAAAAACTAATAAAAACGGAGGAGATTTTATTGGTTTTTCTTTTTATTTTGTTAATAATTATATTATTAATTACATCGAAAATAAAAATAGAAATAAGCAATTTTAAATTTACATCTAAAAAAATAAAATCTAGTTATTTAAATGATAAATATAACATAAAAATAGAATTTGTAATATTGAGTAAAATACCAATATTATGGGTAAACATAAACAAAAAGAAAATACAAAAGTTAGAAGAAAGTGGAAAATTTAAAAACATAAATATTAATTTTAAAAATGTAAAAAAAGATATATCAATAAAAAAAATAAAACAAGTTCAAAAACAAATAAATATTCAAATAAAAAAATTCAACTTAAAATTAGAGTTAGGAACAGATAGTACAATACTTACATCTATGATAATACCTACAATAAGTTCTATAATTTCAATAATACTTGCAAGAAAAAGGATTGAACCAAGTAATTCATATTTACGAATAAAGCCAATATACAATAAACGGAAATTTACTAAATCTTAAGTTTTCAGGTATATTTGAGATAAAAATGATACATATTATTAAAGTAATATTTATCATAAATAGAAAAAGGAGAGTAGATAAAAATGAACGAACATCCAATAGAAGGCCTTATGATTACAGCTATGAATAGTATAAAAGACATGGTTGATGTAAACACTATTATAGGAGAACCAATACAGGCTTCAGAAAATATAGTAATTATTCCCATATCTAAAGTTACATTTGGATTTGCTGCTGGAGGAAGCGAATTTAGTGGGGAAACAATAGATGAATACAACAAAAAGGATAAAGAAGAACAAATTCAATATAGATTACCATTTGGTGGTGGATCAGGTGCAGGTGTTACAATAAATCCAATAGCATTTTTAATAATAAACGACAATAATGTGAAATTGATGCCAGTAAACCATTCTTCTGCTATAGATAAATTATTAGATTATGTTCCCGATTTGATTGAAAAGACAAGCAATGTAATGAATAAATGTTTAAACGAGAAAAAGGAAACTGCAAAAGAAATTTTAAAAAATATGAAAGATAAGGCTAAACAAGAAGTTAAAGAAGAAAAAATAGAGATTGACAATGATAAAAAAACTAACAATGTGAAAAAAGTAACTATTGAAAAAGAAGTAAAAAAACCTAGTAATATAGAATTTGACTATGAATTCGACTATGATAAAAATGATGAAGATAAAAATAATGATGATGAAAAAGCAGAAAATGAAAGTGCTAATGATAGTGAGCTTGAAGATGAATAAATCTATAAATAGAAAAATGGTCAACCATTTATAGCTTGGTTGACCGTATATTTATTTTCTTAACAAATTAATCCAATTATAAATTACAGACTTACTCATAGAAAATAAAGAAATACTATCTACATTGGTGCTAGCAACTAAATTCACAGTAGACAAAGTATTACCATCAAGTGAGTAAGTAACACTACCAACTTTTTGACCTTTTTCAATAGGTGCTTGAAGAGGTTCTATATTCATATTTTGCTCAATTCTAGATTCATTTCCTTTTTCAATCAAACATCCAGCATCTGTTTCAAATTCAATCTGTACATTTGACTTCACACCCTTATTTACTTCAACATCATCTAAAATATCACCTTTTTTTGCAAATTGTTTATACGAAAATTTACTAAATCCATAGTCTAAAAGTTTTGTTGCTTCTGCAAATCTAACTTTTGTTGAAGGTGCTTTCATAATAACAGCAATTAAAGACAAATCATCACGAGTAGCACTTGCAGATAAATTGTAAAGGGCTAGACCTGTAGAGCCAGTTTTTAGTCCAGTTGCACCCTTATATGTCCTAATAAGCTTATTAGTATTAACTAATTCTGATTTTCCATCACGAAGACTATCCATATAAATAGTAGTATATTTAGTTATTTCTGGATATTTATTTAAAAGTTCTCTAGACATTAAGCTTATATCATAACTTGAAGTCACATGTCCATCTTCATCAATTCCATGGCAATTTTTAAAACATGTATCATTCATTCCAAGTTCTTTGGCTTTGTTATTCATCATTTCAACAAAAGCTTCTTCAGAACCAGCGATATGTTCTGCCATAGCCACAACACAGTCGTTAGCACTAACCACACATATTGCTTTTAACATTTCATCAACTGTTAAAGTTTCTCTAGTATCAAGCCAGATTTGTGAACCTCCCATATGAGCAGCATTTTCAGAACAACTGATAGTATCTGTTAAAGAAAGTTTCCCATCGTTTATTTGTTCCATAATAAGAAGAATACTCATTAATTTTGTAACACTAGCAGGACGCAATTGTTCGTGTATATTATGAGAATATAAAATTTGACCACTATTTTGTTCAATTAATATAGCAGACTCTGATTCCAACCCCAGTGGATTTTCTTCACTTGATTCAGGTTCTGTTGATGTTTCAATATCAGAATTAGTTGTAGAGTTTGTTTTATTTTGAGTATCGGTTTTAACCTCTTCTGATGTTTCAACACTATTTGAATTGTTTGACCATACATATAATGTGCTTTCTGCAAAAACACAAATTCCAAAATAAAAAATAATTGCTAATATGACATTAATAATCATAAAAAATTTAAAAAATTTCATAAGATCCTCCATATAATTTTTATATAATATATGCAAGAAATTATGAAATTAGTATATAAGTAATTTAAAATAATTTAAGTTTAAGATAATTTTAAAATACGTATTGTTACATTTTTTGAAGTGGATGATGCCTTAATTTTTATAGTATTACCAGAATTATTTACAAATTTAAAGTCATAGCTACCATAAGCTACAGCAGCATCCTTTCCACTTGCTATATATGGAACTTTGTTGCTATGAGCATGTCTTTCTGTAACCTTAAGAGAAGGAACCGATAAAACAGCATTATAAAGAGTTGTACTTATTTGACAATTTCCACCACCAAGTCCATGTTTTATGTTTCCGATTAGCATCAAATATTTCTGCTTTTTCATATCCTTTGCTTGTAGTTGCTTGCCCAACAGTATTACAGAATGAAAATGTAGAGCCATTCTCAATTAAAGTATCATTTAAAGTAGAACAAGTAATTGATATATTTTTTTGTCTACTTGAATCCTTTGTATAAATTTTAGTAGTATATTTAGCAATTTCTGTTTCAACAGGTTTAGGTTTATTAGTGTTGTTTTCGCTATTTATACCGATATTTAAAGTGTTTGTATTTTCTTTTTCACTAGTATTAATTGAAACTTCAGTTCTATTTGTCGTATAATCTGCAGTTTGTAAATTACTTTGTTTTGTATTAGTAAATAAAAAGTATATTCCAATACCAACTAAAAACAAAACAAGTAGTATTAATATCCAATATTGTTTTCTCATTTTATCACCTTTTGATATTATAGCCATAAAAACAAATAATAATTCACTTTTAATAAAGAAAGTGTAAAATTTTAATTGGCAAATAAATATAAAAAATAATAGAAAAAACATAAATAATTCGATAGAATATTAG
>CANRHX010000017.1 GCA_947630545.1 uncultured Clostridia bacterium | reverse complement strand
TAATGCACAGGCTGGTCATACTAAACCTGGCACCAGTGGCACAAAATGTGTCAACCAAACCCGGAACCAATGACACAAAAAAATGGCTAAAACTAGCCACTAAAAACCCCATAATATTAAATAAATTTTAGCATATTTTTTTATTAAAGTCAAATGTAATAAAATAAGAAAAAGTGAGAATAAATTAAAGAAAAAAAGATTAAATAACATATAGCATAATAAAAAAATAAATATGATGAATAGAAAATTTGTAAATAGGGATACTATATGTTAAAATAAGTTTAATAATAAATAAGTTAATAATTTTCCCTGCATAGTGCGTATAGACAGAATTTTTAGAACCTACAAGTTATAAGAGGGACCAATTCTCTGAATATGGCGTGCAAGCTCACATTATATAGTGAGAAGCCCATGAGTATTTAGGTAGGAACCCACCTGTTTTTAGGAGCAGGTCCTTAAAAATTCAAAGCATCTACGGCTAAGGCGGGGTTTTTTTATTGCCAGTATAAAGTTTCTATGATAAAATATAGTAAGTAAATAAAAAGAAGGTGATAATATGACAATAAAAGAAGCATTAACAAAAGGAACAATAATGTTAAAAGGTGAAAATCTAGACAGTCCTAGCATAAAAGCCAGATTATTACTTCAAGACATATTAAACAAACCAAGACAATACCTTTTAGTACATGATGCAGAAAACATTCCAGAGGAGAAAGCAAAGGAGTATTTCATCAATATTAAAAAAGTAAAAAAAGGAACACCAATTGAGCATATTACTCACCTAAAGGAATTCATGAAGATGAATTTCTATGTAAACGAAAATGTTTTAATTCCAAGGCAAGACACAGAAATTTTAGTTGAAGAATCAATAAAAATAGCTAAAAGAATAAATGCAAAAAAAATTTTAGATTTATGTACAGGAAGTGGAGCAATTGCAATATCAATAGCAAAATATATAAAAGATTCAGAAGTAACAGCAACAGACATAAGTAAAGAAGCATTAAGAGTTGCAAAAAGAAATGCAGTTACTAATGAAGTACAAAATCAAATTACATTTATAGAATCAGACTTATTTGAAAAAATAGGGAAAACAAAATTTGATATGATAATTTCAAATCCACCATATATAAAAAAAGAAGTAATAAAAGAACTAGACAAAGAAGTTCAAAAAGAGCCAATAATTGCTTTAGATGGAGGATATGATGGACTAAAATTCTATAAAAAAATAGCTAACAAAGCATATGAGTATTTGAAATTTGGTGGGTATTTATGTTTAGAAATTGGTTATGATCAAAAAGAAAGTGTGACAGAAATTATTCAATATGAAGAAAAATATAATAAAATATATTCAAAAAAAGATTTATGCGACAATGATAGAATTATTGTAGCAAAGGTGGGAGAATAAAAATGTCTTTTTCTCAAGATACAAAGCAAGAATTAAGTAAAATTAATAATTTAGCCAAAAAAGATTTAGTAAAACAAGAATTAAAGGGATATTTAATATCATGCAATGCTACTGTTGTAGACAGTAATACATTAAGATATGCAACAGAAAATGAATATAATATAAATAGATTTTCTAAACTACTAAACAATGTAAACATTGATTATTCAATAGAAATGGAAGGAAAAACTTTTGTTATAAAATTTAAATTAAAAGACAATAGTTTAGCAACAATAAAAAATAAAAAAATCTGCATAGATTATGAAAATATTAATAATGAAGAAGCGGAAAAAGCTTTAATTAGAGGTGCATTTCTTGGTTCTGGTTCAATAAATAACCCGGAAAATAAATATCATTTAGAATTAAAATTTTTAACACAAGAAAATGCAAATAAAATAAGAGAAATTTTAAATAAATTTCATATAAATTTTAAACCATTAAATAGAGATAAAAAGTATTCAATTTATATAAAAGAAGGAGAAGAAATTTCAAATTTTTTAGCATTTATTGGAGCAAATTCAGCAGTATTAAAATTTGAGGATATAAGAGTTCAAAGAGAAATGCGTGGCAAGGTAAATCGACTTGTTAATTGTGAAAGTGCTAATTTGACCAAAACATTAAATGCATCAATAGAACAAATTGATGCAATAAAGAAATTACAAGATAACAATAAATTTAACAAACTAGATAATAATTTAAAAGAAATTGCAATTTTGAGATTAGAGAATCCAGATTTGCCTCTTTCAGAATTAGGAAAAATGTTAAAAAATCCTGTAGGAAAATCAGGAGTAAATTATAGATTAAAAAAAATTATAGAGATAGCAGGAGAGATATGAAACAATTAGGAATATATATACACATTCCATTTTGCAAAAGTAAATGTCATTACTGTGACTTTAAATCTTTTTCAAATATAGAAGAAAAGGAACAAAGTTACATAGAAAGTTTAATAAAGGAAATAGAAAGTCAAAATTGGAATGAAATAAATAAACAATACAAAGTAACAACAATATATATAGGTGGAGGGACACCATCTTACATAGATCCTAAACAGATAACGCTAATATTGCAAGCAATTAAGAAAAACACAAAATTAGAAAAAGCAGAGATAACAATTGAAATAAATCCCGGAACGGTGGATGAAAATAAGTTATGTGTATATAAAAAAGAAGGAGTAAACAGATTAAGTATCGGGCTTCAAAGTACAAATAATAACTTATTAAAACAAATAGGAAGAATCCATACATTTGAGCAATTTTTGCAAACATATAAATTAGCTAAGAAAATCGGATTTAATAATATAAATGTAGACTTAATGTTAGGTCTTCCTAATCAAACTATAGAAGATTTAAAAGAAAGTATAGAAGAGGTTATAAAGTTAAATCCAAATCATATATCAGTTTATTCTCTAATTTTAGAAGAAGGAACGAAATTGTATAGTTTGGTTGAAACAGGTAAAGTAAAACTTCCAGAAGATGAAGTTGAAAGGCAAATGTATTGGTATGTTAAGAATAAGTTAGAATTAAATGGATATAATCAATATGAAATTTCTAATTTTGCAAAAATAGGAGAAGAGTCAAAACATAATTTAAATTGCTGGGATCAGCAAGAATATCTTGGGTTTGGACTATCGGCACATTCATATTTTAATAATATGAGATTTAGTAATACAGAAGATATTGAGCAATATATAAAAAATATTACTGTAGGACAATTAGAAAAAAATACTATTATTCACGAAATTCAAACTATAGAAGAACAAAAGAAAGAATATATTCTTCTTGGATTAAGAAAAATTAGTGGAATATCTATCTCAAAATTCAAAGAAAAATTTATAGATAATCCAATATATTTATATAAAGATGAATTAAGCAGATTAGCAAAAGACAACCTAATTGAAATTGATGGTGATAAAATTAAGCTTACATCAAAAGGATTGGATTTTGCAAATTTGGTTTGGGAAGAATTTGTTTAGATTTAGATAATATAAAATGCTTAATTATAATTAGTAAAAAAGAAAAGGCACCTATACAATCTAGGTGCCTTATATTTGATTTTCGTTTTGTTACGGTTGTGACAGTTGCTGTCCGTATTTGTAATCTCCTTCATTGCAATCACTTTCTATACAGTTACCATCAGAAACAAGAACTATATCTCCATATTCATCAGTTCTATAAAGAATGATGCCTGTTTCTTCTAGCCGTTTAGCAACCTGCTTATGCGGATGCCAAAAATCGTTGTCAATGGCACAACTTATTAAAGCAATTTTTGGTTGTGTTGCAGCCAGAAATTCTTCCGAAGAAGACGTATGACTTCCGTGGTGAGGAAGTTTAAGGATATCACACTTCAGCTTATCTCCATATTTTTCGACTAAGTCTAATTCTGCCTCTTTTTCAATATCTCCAGTAAATAATATAGAAATATCTTTGTAATTTACTGTAAAAACAAGAGAGTTGTTATTGATATCATTATAGTCATTTATAGGACCTAAAAAATCAACTTGCATTCCACCAACACTAAATGACTTTAATGTTCCGTTTCTATTTTTAAACGATTTCACTTTTGAATAGTTGTTAATCCTGTTAAATATTGCTATAGTAGAATTACATCTATACATATGAAAACGCTCAATTAAAGACATATCAGTTTTAGTGGAAATTTTAGTTGTATATATTTTGTCCACTTTAAAGTGGCATAAAATTTTATCTATTCCACCAAAATGATCCTGATGAGGGTGACTAAGAATAAGAGCATTAATTCTTTTTACGCCCATATCTTGTAGATAATCACTCATGGCACTTGGATGCAATACAGTACCACAATCTACGACAATAACTTTGTCTTTGTGTATGATAACAAAACCATCACCTTGACCTACGTCTACCATATGAATTTGTAAGTCTTCGGAAAAGATTTTATTTGTATAGTCAGAATCATCGCTATTAGCAATAGTTTCCATCCTTACAGTAAGGATAGAAAGATAAATGAACATGCCAGATATCATGACAAGTATTAAGACAATAAAGAACTTGAAAATTAACCGTAACAATTTTTTAATGTAATACAACACTAAAATCATTCCTCTCTATAATTTATTTGAAAATCACAAATATTATATAATGAAAAAGCCTAAATTTCAAGAATTTGAAATAAAAATTCATAAAAACACTTGACAATTACTAAAAAAAATAATAAAATAATATACGTTACAAGAAGAAACAAAAAGTTTCTCACCTTATTCTTAAAAGAAACAGGTTAAACATATTCAAAGTAGTATAACTATTTTTATGTTTAATTGGCTTGTAACAAAGTCAATTTTTTATTTGGAGGTGTTTTATATAAAACAGGAATTACCAATCAATGAACAGATAAGAGCAAAAGAAGTACAACTAATAGGAGCACAAGGAGAAAAAGTTGGAGTAGTAAGCTTAAATGTAGCTTTAGACAAAGCATCAGAGGCAAATTTAGATTTAGTTCTAGTTGCACCAAATGGAAATCCACCAGTTTGTAAAATAATGAACTATGGCAAATACAAATTTGAACAAGCCAAAAAAGAAAAAGAAGCAAAGAAAAAACAAAAGGTACTAGAAATAAAAGAAATAAGAGTTACTCCAAACATAGAAAAACATGATTTTGAATTTAAAACAAGAAATGCAAAAAAATTCATAGAAGATGGAAACAAAGTTAAAATTACAGTAAGATTTAGAGGTAGAGAAGTTAATAATTCTAAAGCAGGAGAAATTGTTTTAAATAATTTCATAGAACAACTACAAGAGGTAGCTCAAGTAGAAAAAGCACCTAAATTAGAAGGAAGAAATATGTTCACAATATTAGCTAAAAAATCAGATAAATAATCTGAATAATATAAACAAAAAATGGAAAGGAGCGAAAAGCAAATGCCAAAATTAAAAACAAACAAAGCAGCAAAAAAAAGATATTCTTTAACAGCTACAGGAAAAGTAAAAAGAACAAAATCTAATAGAAGACATTTATTAGCAAACAAAACAAGAAGACAAAAGAAATCTGGTAAAGTTCAAAATGCTTACGCAGATAAAACATGTGAAAATACAATTAAAAAATTATTACCATATGGTAACTAAAAGTAGAAAATAATCCAAAAACAATTAAAATTTGAAAAAATAAGGAAGGTGAAAAATAAATGGCAAGAGTAAAAACAGCAAGAACAACAAGAGCAAGACATAAAAAAATATTAAAAAGAGCAAAAGGATATTATGGTGCAAAACACTATAGATTCAGAAATGCAAATCAAGCAGTAATGAAATCTTTAAAATATGCATATGTAGGAAGAAAAGATAAGAAAAGCAATTTCAGAAAATTATGGATAACAAGAATTAATGCAGCAGCAAGAATGAATGGACTAACATATAGCAAACTAATTGCTGGATTAAAAAAGGCAAATGTTACAATAAACAGAAAAATGCTTGCAGAAATAGCTGTAACAGACGAAAAAGCATTTTCAGAAATAGCACAAATAGCAAAAAAAGCATAAATATATGCTTTTTTTTTATTGCTTTTTCATTTTTGGTTTAGCTATAAGAGAAGCAATGTAGCCAAAGAATACAGCAGCAGCAATACCACCAGCAGCAGCTTTTACACCGCCAGTAAAAGCTCCAATTAAACCTTGCTGTTGCACACCTTCTATAGTTCCTTTTGCAAGATTATATCCAAAACCAGTAAGAGGAACAGTTGCACCAGCTCCAGCAAAGTCAACCAAATACTTGTAAATTCCAAGACCACCTAAAACAGCCCCAGTAGTAACGAATATAACTAATATTCTAGCGGGAGTAAGCTTAGTTTTATCAATTAAAATTTGTCCAATAACACAAATTGCTCCTCCAACAATAAAGCATTTAAATATTTGCATCCAATCAAAAACATTTGCCCAATTTATATTCATAATAATCATTTCCTTTCGTGTGTCAACCAAACCCGGAACCAATGACACATTTTGTGTCATTCAAACCCGGAACCAATGACACATTTTGTGTCAATCAAACCCGGAACCGATGACACACTTTTTAAATTTCTATACTAATTGCGTGAGCTATTCCAGGAATAGATTCACCTTGTTGAGAACTAGTAGAATTCATTAAAGCTCCAGTAGCAATTAATAATATTTTTTTAACTTTTTTATTTTGTAATTGTTTAAACCAGTAACCAGAGAAAACTGTAGCACAACAAGCACAACCACTTCCACCAGAGTGAGTGTCTTGTGATGCTTTATCAAAAATCATTACACCACAGTCGTTGTAATTAGATTTTATATTATAACCATGTGATTTCATAATATCTATTGAAATTTCTTTTCCAATATGACCAAGGTCACCGCTTATGATAGCATCATAATAACTAGGATTTCTGCCTGTATCTTGAAAATGAGTTAACAATGTATCACAAAATGCTGGTGCCATAGCAGCTCCCATACTGTTTGCATCTTTTATTCCCATATCAACTATTTTTCCAGGAGTAATATGAGTTATAAAAGGACCATTGCCAGATTTACTAATTAAGGCTGCACCACTGCCTGTTACTGTCCATTGAGCTGTAGGAGGTCTTTGATTACCTAATTCTAAAGGAAATCTGAATTGTTTTTCAGCACTACAAAAATGGCTAGAGGTAGCGCATATTACATTTTTAGCAAAACCTTCTACACATATTGCACTAATACTCATTGATTCTACAAAAGTAGAGCATGCACCAAATACACCTAAAAAAGGAATATTTGAATCTCTTAAGCCAAAACTTGAAGAAATACATTGATTTAAGAGATCACCAGCAATGACCATGTCAACATCAGCTGTTGAAACTCCAGATTTTCCAATTAAAGTAGAAACAGTTTCTTTTATAATTTTACTTTCTGCTTTTTCCCAAGATTTTTCGCCCCAAAATTCATCTTCTAAAGTTTGATCAAAATATTTGCAAAGGGGACCATCAGCTTCTTTAGGACCTACAATGCTTGCACATTCAGAAACTGTTGGTGGGGCATCGAATTTTATTGTTTGTTTACCTATTTTTTGCAAAGCCATCAACTCCTTTTAAACTAATGTAATAGATTGTGTGTTAAAAATTAAAAATATAATTCCAACAATAATAGCACTTGAAATACCAAAAACTAAAACAGGTCCGAGCAACTGTAAACATTTTAGCGCCAACTCCCATAACATATCCTTCAGACTTGTACTCCATAGCAGGAGAAACAATTGAGTTAGCAAATCCTGTAATTGGTATAAGAGAACCTGCTCCACAGAATTTTCCTATTTTATTAAAAATATTTAATCCAGTAAGAAAAGCAGAAAGACCTATTAAAATGATTGATACAATCGTACCAGAGGTTGTTATATCAAATCCTCTTTCCTTACAAATATTTAATATAATTTGACCTATTGAGCATATTAAACCACCTGTCCAAAATGCATTAAATAAATTTTTTGCAATAGGCGAATTTGGGGATTTTTTGTCAACGTAATCTTGATATCCTTGTTTAGTTTGTGTTGGATCCATAAAATATCATCCTTTCTTTTTTTGCCAATAATTATAAATTTGTACGACTATATTTGCCAATAATTATAAATTTATATGGCCATTATTTTCTATTTAAATCTAAAACAAAGCCTAAATCTAATTCTACGAAATATTCAGAAATTTTATTGCCGTCAATTTTTGCTCGTTGTTCCAAAATTTTAATAGAAGACAAATAGTCAATTGATTTTGAAGCTTCAGTAATTGTTTTTACTATTGCATCTTTCCAAGAGACTTCAGAACTTCCAGTTAATATTAAATGTTTTTCAATGTCCATAAAAATAATCATCCTTTCCAGTTTGCTAAAAGTAATAAATTACTTTCAGCACAATTCATTAAAGGTATTTTTTACTAAAATATAAATTTTATACAAAATTATTAATTTTTTTATAATTTTTAATCTTGAACTATTAATAGAAAAAGTATATACTGAAAAAAATAAAATAAAGGGAGAAAAACATGATTGATAAAGCAAGAGAAATAGCGTTAAAAGTATTATATAAAGTAGAAAAAGAAAATGCATATTCAAACATTGCACTTGATAACGAATTAAAAAATAACATGGCAAAATTGAATAATAAGGACATTGGACTAATATCACAAATAGTATATGGAGTTACAACATGGAGATTGACTTTAGATACAATAATCGAAAAACATTCTAAAATAAAATTAAAAAAAATTTCACCATGGATTTTAAATATATTAAGAATGGGAATTTATCAGATTATATTTTTAAATAAAATTCCAAAATTTTCGGCAGTAGATGAAAGTGTAAATTTGGCAAAAAAATATGGACATCAAAAAAGTGCTGGATTTGTTAATGCTATTTTAAGAAAAATATCATTAGATGATTACAAAGATTTATTTAAAATTGAAAATAAAAAAGAAAAAATATCCAAAACTCAATCTATGCCAATTTGGATAATTGAAGAGCTTCTGAAAAATAATACATTAGATGAAGTAGAAAAAATTTGCGAAAATTTAAATTTAAAACCAGAACTTTCTGTAAGAGTAAATACTCTAAAAACAACAAAGGAAGAATTAATTAAAAAATTACAAAATAAAAATATAAAATGCAATAATGGAGATTTAGAAGATTTCATTATTTTAAAAGATGTAAAGAACATAGAAAATATGGAAGAATTTAAAAAAGGTCTTTTTACTATTCAAGATGAATCAGCAGGACTTACAGCTGTTATATTAGATCCAAAAGAAGGACAAAATGTTTTAGATGCTTGTAGTGCACCGGGCGGAAAGACAACGTATATGGCAGAAATAATGAAAAACCATGGAAAGATAGATGCATGGGATATACACGAACATCGACTAAAATTAATTGAAGAAAATTGTAAAAGGTTAGGTATTACAATAGTAAACACACAAATTAATGATGCAACAAAAGTGATAGATAATTCAATTAAATATGATAAAATATTGCTTGATGTACCATGTTTGGGAATTGGAGTAATAAAAAGAAAACCAGATATAAAATGGCAAAGAAAGCCAGAAGATGTAATAGAAATTTCAAAAATACAAAATCAAATTTTGGAAAATTGTGCTAAAAAATTAAAAAAGGGAGGAGAATTAGTATATTCAACATGTAGTATTTTAAAAGAAGAAAATGAAAATATAATAGAAAAATTTTTAGTAAAAAATCAAGACTTTGAAATTATAAAAATTACAGATAGTAAATTGAAATATTTAAAAATAATGCCCAATAAATTTCACGATGGATTTTTTATATGTAAGATGAGAAAAAAATTCTAGAATCAATATTACAAGAATGTTACATTTACATGACATTTGAATTAAAAGTATTGACTTTTAATAAAAAAAATATAAAATAAAGTCAATAAATTATTTAAATAGTAAAAAATAGCATAAATTAAAATTTATTCAAGTATGGAAAACAAAAAAAAACGTAAAATAAAAATAAAAAAACAAAAAAATGGGGAGAAAAAATGGCTAGTTGTCTTGGGTTATTTATTCAAAATAATTTAATTAAATATGCAAAGGTGTCAAAAGATAAAGACATAAAAAAAGTTGAATCATTTGGAATAAAATTCTATGATGATGATCTTGAAAATGCTATTAAACAAATTGTTGAAGAGACTTATAGTTTTAAAACACCTATAAGTGTCAATAGCCTTGGAGAAAGTTACAATTATTTCAATATGTTTTCATTGCTTAGCAAAAAAGATTTACAAAAAGCGATAAAAACTGAATTTGAAATGTATTGCAGTGAAAAAGGTTATAATCCAAATGTCTTTGAAACTAGATATGCCTTAGTACCAAGTATTGACGATGATAAAAAGATTAGAGTTATATTCATAAGCGATAATAAAATAGAACTAAATAAAAGAAACCAATTATTTCCTGAATATAGAGTATCTTCAATATCACCAATTTCAATGGCTATAGCTAATCTAAGACGATTTAATGAAAGAGAAAATGCAATTATTGTAAATATAGAAGATGACACAACAATTACAACTGTTTTAGATCAAAAAATTTACGATATAAAAAAGATTCCAGAAGGAAGCCAAGAAATACTTGAAAAAATAGCATTAAAAGAAAATTCATATTCAACAAGTTATGAGGTTTGCAAGAATACTACTATATATACTTCAGAAGGAAAAGAATTACAAGAAGTAGAAATAAATTATTTGGAAGATATAATGCCTACATTATATTCTATAGTTGGTCAAGTAAAGAAAATAATAAACGAGCAAGAACAAAGAATTGATAAAGTATATATTACTGGTACTTTAGCATTAGTAAATAATATAGATTTATATTTCCAAGAATATTTAGAAGAAACAAAATGTGAAATATTAAAACCAGACTTTGTAACAAATACTAAAGATATTAGTATAAAAGATTATATAGAAGTTAATTCTGCTATTTCTATGGCACTTATGGGATTAGGAGAAGGAATTGAAGGAATTAATTTCAAAAACCAATCATTAGAGGAAAAATTACCAGATTGGATGAAAAATAATAACAACAAAGATGGCGGTAGCAAAGGAATAAGATTTGATCTTGGGGAAAAATTAGATAAAGTAGAAAAAAATTTGCTTAGAACAACGTATTCACTTATTATATTATTTGTAATTTATTCAGCATTTTCAATTGCAATAAATAATCAACTATTAGATAAACAAAAACAAGCTGATGATAGAGTTACACAGATTCAATCACAAATATCTTTAGCAAAAACTGATGATAATAAAATAAAATTAAAAACAAGTGAATATAGTAACTTAATCAAAAATTTACAAGATATAAGTGACAGAGCAAGTGAAAGACTTAAAACAAGAAATATGATTCCAAACTTGCTAAATCAAATTATGTATATAGTACCTGAAAATGTCCAAATAACATCAATACAAAATCCATCAGCATCTCATATAGAGATATATGCTCAATCTGATAAATATGAGCAATTAGGGTATTTAAAAGCTAAACTAAAATCAGAAGAAATATTGAAAGATGTTATATCATCTACAGGGCAAAAAGAAGGTAATGCAATTATAGTAAAAATAGAAGGAGATTTACCATGAAAAAAATTCTATTTTTTATCCTTATAGTTTTATTGCTAGTATTATGTTGCTTAACTGCATGGAAAGGTATTAATATAGCTGGGATTGATATAATTGGATTCCAACAAATTCAACAAAAAAATATTGAACTTGATAATACTATTGATGAAGCTACAATGTTAGCTAGTTCAGATTACGAAAAAGTTTTTAGCGATATAGAAAGCGATATTAAAAAACTAGAAACGGAAAAGAAAACTTATAATGAATTGGTATCTGTTAGTGATGGCGATGAAGTTAAAGCAGCTAACCAATATCAAAAATATGAAATTGAATATTTATGGACAATAATAGGAAATCATGCAACAAGTGTAGGTGTTGTATTAAAAATAGATGTCTTATCAGGAATAGGCGAAAATATCTACAATTTAAATTTTACAGCAAATGGTTCATATGTTGGAATTGCAGAGTTTATATCTGATATTGAAAATGATTCTAATTTGGGATTTAAAATTGAAAATTTTAGTATGGTTCCAGGAAGTAGTACTAGTGATTTACAAGCTACATTTACATGTAGAGATATTGAAATAAAAGATATATCAAGAACAGATTTAAATAGCAATCAAGATAAAGAACAAAATTCAACAAATGAAAATACAACAAATACAACAAATACAACAAATACAACTAGTTCTACAAACACAGTAGAAGGACAAAATACAACAAGTCAGACTAATACAACAAATTAAATGAATGGAACAAATACTGTAAGATAATTTAGAAAAGGAGATATATATGGCAAAAGGTATTATTAAAGAACTTATTATAGTGCTATTAATTATTCTTGCAATAATATTGGTTTTAGGAGTTTTACTATATGATTATGTACCAACAAATAAAATATTGCCAGAAGAAATATCATACTCTACTCCACAAAGTGTAAAAGAAGAATTAAATTCGGGTAGCGTAGATGAAGATAAAGTAATATTAACTTATGAAGTTGATCAAACAGACTTGAACAATTATCAAAAGATTAGCGGATACAAACCGGGCAAAGCAAATCCTTTTTCTTCATATGAAACAAAAATTGAAGATAATTCTGAAGGTGATACGAATACAAATACTAATACCAATACTAACACTAATATTAATACTAATACAAGTCCAACTACCCCTGGAAGTGTAAATCCAGGAAATTATACAATTGATAAAGGACTAAAATAAAATTGTTATTAACATTATATTTCTAAAATTTTAATAGAAATATATATAAAAATATAAAATATTCAAAAGAAAAGGAGGAAATTTTTATGAAACAACAAAAAGGTATAACTTTAATTGCCTTAGTTATCACAATCATTGTATTATTAATTTTAGCGGGGGTTACAATAGCAATGCTATCTGGTAATAACAGTGCACCACAAAAAGCAACAGAAGCTTCTCAAAAAGATGCAATAGCTGCTGCAAAAGATGAAATAGCAATGCAAGTACAAGAAGCTTTATTAAAATACTATGATGATACTTATGTAAATGCAAGTTCAACAACTGCAAGTAGTAAAGCTTCTACAGCAAGTCTAGTTGAAACTACTGCTGATACAGCTATTGCAGCTGTGAAAGGAAGAAATAGTGAGTTAAATAATGCTGATACAAAAGTTGATACAGCAAATCATAAAATAATATTAACTACTAAATCTTATAAATGTGAAGGAACAATAGATCAGACTTCTGGCGCAATTGCATGGGGAGCAGTTACAGAAAAATAATAATTAAATAAACCAAAGCCATACGCACACTAGGTGTGTATGGCTTAAATCATAATAGGAGAAAAAATGGAAACACTAATATATATAATAGTATTTATAATAGGAGCATTATTTGGAAGTTTTTATACATTAGCAACATACAGAATTCCAAAACATCAAGATATAACACACACTCATTCATACTGTCCTAACTGCGATCATAAGCTAGGATTTTTTGACTTGTTTCCAATTTTAAGCTATATATTTTTAGGAGGAAAATGCAGATATTGTAAGCAAAAAATAAGCCCAAGATACATACTATTTGAAATTCTTTCAGGAGCAGTATTTCTTACAATATTTTATTTAATGGATATAAATATATATACAGTAACTGTAACACAAATTTGCAAATTTGCTTTCTTTGCATTATATATTACATTTATATTTTTAACATTAGGAATAGACAAGGAAAACATAAAAATTGAAAAATCAGTTTCAGTATATGGAATAATTATATCACTTATATATATAGCATATCTATGCATAGTAGAAAAAGCTAATATATATAGATATGCCATATATATAGTTTTTTACATATTAGTATTGATACTAGATACAATATCACTAAAGAAATTTGCAAAAAATAGATATATAAATGGATTAGTATTTACATTAATAACTATGGCAATATTTACAGGAGAATTAATTTCACTTATTTCAGTAATATTTACAACAATTATTATTTTATTATACGTAATGAGTAAGAAACTAAAGATTATAAAAAATAAAAGGTTAAAAACACAAAATAAAATATGTAAAAATATACCTATAGCATTTTATATGGGAGTTACAAATATAATAACATTTATTTTTGTTCCTATTATATTAAATATTAGGTAAAAGAAAGGAATATTTATGAAATTTAAGAGTGAAAAAGGATTTACAGGAACAGATATAACTGTTGCATTAATAATTATACTATTATTTATGTCTTTAATTTCAGTTATATTCTTTAATATTACAAAATCATCAAAAGACATTGACAGAAAATCAGAAGCAACTTATATAGCAACAAATATAATTGAAAATATAAAAATAAAAAAATATGACGAAATTGGAATAACAGAAGGAGAAGTAGAACTAAAAAATCAAGGTGGTGAAATTATATATTCAGGTAAGGAAAAAAATGTATCATTGGGAAATGATATTGAGTTAGAAGATGGATATACTTGCTATATTAAAGTTGAAAACTATGTACCACAAGCAACTGAAGGAAAAGATACAGAACAAAATGATTTAGTAAAAGTAGTAACTGTAAAAGTACAATATAAACTCGGCGGTGAAAACAAGGATGTTGAACTTACAACAACACTAGTAAGAGAAGTTTAAAATAAAAATTTTGTATGATTTTAGAAAGGAAAAGTTTTAATGAAATCAGAAAAAGGTATTACATTAATCTCATTAATTATATATGTAATAGCAATGCTAATAACAGTAACTATTATTACAGTAGTAACTTCATACTTTTATAAAAATGTAGATGTAACATCAGAAAAGTACACATATTTTTCTGAATTTACTAGAATTTCAAGTTATTTATCAGAAGAAGCAAATATACCAAAAAACAAAATCCTAGAAATTTCTCCAGAATCTGACCACCAAGTGTATATGGCGTTATCATCAGGAAACCAATACACATATATTCCTGCTAATCAAGCAATTTACCAAAATAACGTTAAAATAGCAAGTGGAGTAGAACAATGTTCTTTTTCTGAAGATTTACAAAATGGTAAAAGTATAATTAAAATAACAGTAACAATACAAGGTAAGACAAGAAATATGAAATATATACTAAATAATTGGTAAATTTATGTAGTTTTGTTAATTAGAACACAAACATAAAAAAATATAGTATAATAAAATTAATAAACAAAAGAAGGAGAGAAAAAATTATGAATGTAAAGAGAAGACAACCACTTGGAGTGGAGTTAGTTAGAAGAGGGATTATATCTGAAAATGATATAGAAAAAGCATTGCAATATCAAAGACAACATCCTAATAAAAAACTTGGAGATATAATTTATTTACTTGATTTATGTGATCCAACAATTTTAATTGAAGCAATAGGAGATATATTAGGTACAAAAGGTATTATATTAAAACCAGATGATATAAAAATTAATTTATCAGACTATATGTCAATAGATATTGCAAAAAAAAGTAAAGCAGTACCATTTGAAGTTGTAGCAGGAAAAATAAAAGTATGTTTTGCCAATACCGTAAATAATCGTGACATGGAAACTGTTAGAATGATACTTCTTAATAGAGGATTAATAATGGAAAGCTATTTAACTTTTGAAAGTGATATAGATAGATATTTACATTCATTAGAAGGATCAGTAGCAGATTCAGAAACAGGAGTTAGAACACAAGGTTCAACAATAACAGCCTTAATAGATAGCATAATAAAAACAGCTATGGAAAAAAGAGCAAGTGATATTCATATCGAACCTATGCAAAATCAAGTTAGAGTTAGATATAGAATAGATGGAGAATTAGTTAATGCAGCAACAATAGAAAAAAGTGAGCAAAGTCATGTAATAGGAAGACTTAAAGCAATTTCAAATATGCATCAAGAAAAACAAGAATCACAAGATGGTAGAATTTTATTGTATGATGACTATAACATACGTGTTTCATCACAACCCAATGTATATGGTGAAAAATTTGTTTTAAGACTATTAAAGAAAAATGAAGATATAAAGCAAGTATTTGATTTAGGATTTCCAGGAGATGAAAAAAGTTTAAACAAAAGTGTTAATAAAAGGAATAGTATTACAATTATTGCTGCTCCAACAGGAGAAGGTAAGACAACAACACTTTATAGTATAATAGATTTCTTAAATAGACCAGAAATTAACATTACAACAATAGAAGATCCGGTAGAAATAAGAATTGATGGTTTAAACCAAATAGAAATAGATAATAAATCAACATTTCCTAATTCATTAAGAACAGTTTTAAGACAAGATCCAGATGTTATCTTAGTTGGAGAAATAAGAGATTTAGAAACAGCCGAAATTGCAATTCAAGCTGGACAAACAGGACATTATGTTTTATCTACAATACATACAATAGATAGTATAGAGGTAATAAACAGATTAAGGAAATTAGGCGTATCAGATTACGATATTGCAAGTACACTTGCAACGTCTATTTCTCAAAGATTAGTAAGAAGAATTTGCCCAAAATGTAAAAAGCAAAGAGATTTTACAGATGAAGAAAAAGAAATTATAATGTCAATATCAAAAAAATATAATATGAACTTAAAATTAGATGGATTAAAAACATATGAATCAACTGGATGTCAATATTGTAACAACACAGGTTACTATGACAGAATAGGGGTTTTTGAAGTTTTAGATATTACAGATGAAATAAAGGAATTAATTGTAAAAGGTGCATCATCTATTGAAATTAGAAATAAAGCATTAGAAGTTGGATATAGGCCACTAGTAGTAGATGGAATTCAAAAAGTATTAAGTGGAATAACAACTTTAAAAGAATTAAATAAAAAATTGTTGATATTCTAAACTAAAGAGGAGGAAATTAATTATGAATATGGATAAAATTTTAGACAAAGCTATAGAATTAGATGCATCTGATGTGCACTTAATTTGTGGTAATAAGCCAATGTTAAGAATTGCAAGAGATTTAAAAGCAATAGATGAAATGGATGTATTAACAGTAGATAATATGAATGAAATTTATGATCATTTGGTAATGGGAAATTTAGATAAAGATCAAGTTTTTAATGAAACAAGAAAATTAGATACTTCATATGAATACAAGGGAATTAGATTAAGGGTAAATATATCACTTTCAGATGATGTACCAATTTGTACATTAAGACTTATAAAAAATGAATTGCCTAAATATGAAGATCTTGGCGTACCAGATATAGTTAGAAGAATGACATATCAACCGCAAGGATTAATATTAGTTACAGGGAAAACAAATTCTGGTAAAACTACTACATTAAATGCATTAATAAATGATATAAATGAAAATCAAAATAAAAAAATATTAACATTAGAAAACCCAGTAGAATATAAGCATCATTCTAAAAAATCTTTAATTGTACAAAAAGAAGTAGGAAGAGGAAGAGATTCACTTACATTTAGTGCTGGAGTAAAAAATTCATTAAGAGAAGATTGTGATATTCTAGTAATAGGAGAAATTAGAGACAGAGAAACAATGGAAGCAGGCATTGAAATGGCAGAATCTGGACATTTAGTAATAGGAACATTACATACAAAGTCATGTGCAGAGACAATAGATAGAATGATAAACTTCTATGATGTTAGAGATCAAGCTCAAATAAAATACTTATTATCTTCATTATTAAAACTTGTTATTTCACAGAGACTACTAAAAGGCGTTGATGGAAAACTAGTTTTAGTTCCAGAAGTAATGGTTGTAGATAACATAGTTTCTGGAGTAATAAGAAAAGAAAAACTTAGTGTGTCTGAAATTGAAGATGCAATACAAAGTAATTCAGAAAAAGGAAGTATTGGATTAATAAATTCTATTGCTAAAGTATTTGTTGAAAATAAAATCACTTTAGAACAAGCAAAATCACAAGTAGAAGAAAAAAATATAGAAACATTAAATAGGACAATAATGCAATTGAAAATAAAAAAAGAAAAATAAAAGGAGGTAAAATATGCCTACATATTCATATAAAGCTGTAACATCAAGTGGATTGGTGGTAAAGAACAAAGTAGAAGCAGCAAGTAAGCAGATTTTAATAAAATCATTGAAAAGAAATGATATAACGCCAATTGAAGTACAGCAAATTTCGTATAAATCTAGAAATGTAAAAAAGAAACAGAAGAAAAACATAAGTAATATTCAAGAAATAATGAAAAATGCCAATACAACTAATATTGCTAATAGTAACAAAAGAACTATGACAACAAGAGAGAAGATAAATATTTATTTAGCTCAAACTGAAAAAATTACGCCAAGAGATTTGGTTGTATTTACCCAAAATTTTTATTTGTTAAAGAAGGCTGATTTTAATAATATACATGCTTTACGTACTTTAATAGAAGGAACAGAAAATTTATCTCTAAAAGGAATACTAGAAGATATTCTTGCTGGTGTTGAAGCTGGTGAAAATATGTACACAACAATGGAATATTATTCTGATGTTTTCCCATACATATACATAAACATGATAAAAGTTGGGGAACTTTCTGGTTCACTTACAAACTCTTTACAACAAGCAGTTGAATATTTGGATGATTCAACAAGATTAAATAAAAAGATAAAAAGTATTTTAATACCAAACATAGCCACATTTTTATTACTTATTGTATTACTTATAGTAGGTTCTTTGGTTGCAATACCAACAATACAAGATATATTTGATCAATTAGGAACCGAAGAAGAATTACCTGCAATAACAGTATGGTTTTCAAACTTTATTAGAGGATCTATTGATATGTGGTATATTCCATTGGCAATAATTGCAGCAATAGTTGCAGCAATTGTTGCATATGTAAATACACCTAGAGGAAAATATAATTTTCATTATTTTAAATACAAAATGCCTATATTTGGAAAATTAATTTTTTCAATTGACTTTTCTAGATTAATGAAAGCTATGCTTTTAAATTTAAGAAATGGTATGAGAATTCAAGATGCATTGGAAGTTAGTAAAAGTGTTGTAAATAACCATGTTATGCTTTCAATAATAGAAACTTCAATAAATAATATATTAGTAGGATCTTCATGGATAGAGCCATTTGAAAAATCAGGGCTTTGCTCATTTATGTCTTTAGAAATGCTTAAAGTCGGAATGCAAACAGACTTACCAGAAATGATGGATAAATTAGTAGAGTACATGGAAATAGATATAGATAATACTTTAACAAAAATTACAAAAGTATTACCACAAGTAATGTATGCAATAGTAGGAGTTGTATTAATATTTGTAGTATTGGTAGTTCTTGTACCTTGTATACAAGTTTATATGGGAAATTTCTTATTCTCTGCTTATGGAGTATAAATAAAACTAAGTATATATTCTTATGGGGAGATCCATTTGAACTATATACTTAGTTTTTTATAATTTAAATAATTTAGGAGGAAAAATGAAAGTTGGAATAGATTTAGGTGGAAGCCATATTGCAATAGGTTTAGTAGATAACAATGGTATAATATTAGAAAAAAAAGAAAGAAGAATATTAGCTAAAGAGAAAGAAAATATATTTAAATTTATAGAAACATATATTACTGAAAATATAAATGAACTTTTGCAAAAGAACAAAATAACCTCTGTTGGAATTGCAATTCCCGGAACTTTAAATAAAACAAATATTATTAAATCTGTAAATTTAGGAATAGAAAACTATAATATAGTAGAAAAGTTAAAAGAAAAAATTAATTTACCAATAAAAATAAAAAATGATGCTAAATGTGCAGCATTAGCAGAAAATAGTTTTGGAAGTTTAAAAAACTATTCAAGGTCTATATTTTTAACATTAGGAACTGGAATAGGTGGAGCAGCAATTATAAATAATGAACTTCTTGATACAGGCGATTTACCTGGAATGGAAGTTGGACACATGGTAATACAAAAAGGAGGGTTACCTTGTAAATGTGGAAACAATGGCTGTTTTGAAAGATATGCTTCTATGAAAGCTTTAAAAAATAATTTACGCACAGTATTAGGTTTAGATGAAAATACACGAGGACAGGAACTTTTAGATATGATTAGAAATAACAAGCCTTCTAATAAAAATTATGAAAAAATTGAAAAGGTAGTAAATGAGTTTATAGAAAATTTAAGTATTGGTATAGCAAATCTTATAAATCTATTTGAGCCAGAAGCAATTGTAATTGGTGGAAGCTTTGTATACTTTGAAGATGTTTTATTAGAAAGATTAAAAAATTGTTTGAAAACTGAAAATTATTTGTTTAATAAAAGAAAAGAATTAATTATAAAACCGGCTGTGTTGGGTAATGATGCAGGAATAATTGGAGCAAGTTTGACATAATATTGTTTATATGGTATAATGAATGTTGCATGTACAAAGGAGGTAAATTATGTCAGACGAGTATAATAATAAAAGTGTTAAGAAAAAACATTATGATGAAGGTTTAGAATTTAGAAATAGAATAAAAGAACAAGCACAAGTTAATAAACAAAAGCAGAAACAAAAACCTAGAACACTAGCAGAACAATTAAAAGAAAAGAAAATAAGCTTTATTAAAGAAGGAGAAGAATTTAAATTACCAAATGGTACAACACCAACATTTATATCAAGAAAAGGAAAAGTAATTTATGGACCAGACATTGGAGCAATACACTTAAAAATAGCAGAGGAGTTTAGACCATCTAGCGATTTAACAAAATCTTTAGGAAAATTATTTCTAGAGGATAAATTTTTAATGATAGGACTACAAGAAGATAAAACAGGAATATATACTGTAGTAGGTAATTGTTCAGATGCACAAATGGCTAGGATAAAAGAACTAGAAGAACAAGGATATGAGGTAGTCGGAGAGATAGTTACATTAGAAGAAGCTGAAAGTATATATGGAAAAGAAGAAAATGAAATTATACACTAAATTTTTTTTAAAAGTTTAATTTAAAATAAAAATTTTTTGAAAAAACAAAAAAATTAAAAAAATACTTGATTTCAAGTATTTTTTTTGGTATAATAATTGGCGTATTAATCACACAAAGGAAGTTTAAAGGGAAGTGCCTAGAAAAATAGGTCCTAAAAAACGATGAACTTTGTGGAAGAAATAACAAAAAGGGAGGAATTAAAAATGGCAGTAGTTGCAATGAAACAATTACTAGAAGCAGGTGTTCACTTTGGACATCAAACAAGAAGATGGGATCCAAGAATGGCAGAATATATATTCCAAGCCAGAAATGGAATTCACATTATTGACTTACAAAAGTCATCAAAAAAATTAGACGAAGCATATAACTTCGTTAAAGAACAAGTAGAAGAAGGAAAAACAGTTCTATTTGTAGGAACAAAAAAACAAGCACAAGAATGCATGAAAGAAGCAGCAATCAAGTGTGGAATGTACTATGTTGATCAAAGATGGTTAGGTGGAATGCTAACAAACTTTGATACAATTCAAAAAAGAATTCAAAGACTAAAAGACTTAGAAACAATGCAAGAAGATGGTACATTTGATGTATTACCAAAAAAAGAAGTAATATTATTAAAAAAAGAAATGGAAAAACTAGAAAAAAACCTTGGTGGAATCAAAGAAATGGATAAATTACCAGGAGTTATCTTCTTAGTAGATCCTAAAAAAGAAAGAATAGCAATATTAGAAGCAAGAAAATTAGATATACCAGTTGTAGGTTTAGTTGATACAAACTGTAATCCAGAAGATGTTGATTATTGTATACCTGGAAATGATGATGCAATAAGAGCTGTTAAATTAATAGCAGATTGCATAGCAAACGCAGTTATAGAAGGAAATCAAGGAGAAAGCTTTGAAGTTGCTGAAGAAGAACAAGCAATAGAAGAAAAAGCTGAAAGTATGGAACAAGTTGTAGAAGAAGTTGAAGAAGCTGAAGCTGAAGAAGCAGAAGAAACAACAACTGAAGAATAATAAATAAAATAATCGTCGGCATAAAATAAAATTTTGGCGACGATTATTTAAAAATAAAGGAGGAAAAATAATGGTTACAGCAAGCTTAGTTAAGGAATTAAGAGAAAAAACAGGTGCAGGAATGATGGACTGCAAAAAAGTTTTAACAGAAACAGATGGAGATTTAGAAAAAGCAGCAGAATTATTAAGAGAAAGAGGAATAGCAAAAGCAGCTAAAAAATCAGGAAGAATAGCAGCAGAAGGTTTAGTTGAAGGATATATTTCAGAAAATGGAAAAACAGGAGCAATAGTAGAAGTTAATTCAGAAACAGACTTTGTTGGTAAAAACGAAGAATTCAAAAAATTTGTTATGGACATTGCAAAACAAGTTGTAGAAAAAAATCCAGCTACAGTTGAAGATTTATTAGCACAAGAATCAATTGCAAATGCTGGAAAAACTGTAAATGAAGTATTAGTTGAAAAAATTGCAACAATTGGTGAAAATATTACTATAAGAAGATTTGCAAGATTTGAATCAGAAGGACTAGTTGAAAAATACATACATGGAGATGGAAAAATTGCAGTTTTAGTAAATATGAAAAAAGGAAATAGTGAAACAGCAAAAGACATTTGTATGCAAATTGCTGCTGCTAGACCAGAATTTGTAAAAAGAGAAGATGTTCCAGCTGAACGTGTAGAAAAAGAAAAAGAAATATTAAAAGCTCAAACAATGAATGAAGGAAAACCAGAAGCAATTGCTGAAAAAATTGTAGCAGGAAGAATTGGAAAATTCTATGGAGAAATTTGCTTAATAGAACAAGAATTTGTTAAAAATCCAGATATAAAAGTAGAACAATTATTAAAAGAAAAAGATGCTGAAATTGTCGAATTTGCTAGATTCGAAAAAGGAGAAGGTATCGAGAAAAAAGAAGAAAACTTTGCAGAAGAAGTTATGAAACAAATTAAATAGAATTTTAAAAGCAGTAGTTAAAGTATAGTTTTATAAAATCACTTAAATTAAAAGATTTTATAAAACTATCTTTTTTTATCTTTTTATAAATATTTGTATGTCTTTTATGTTGCACTTTTCAAATCTTTATGATAAAATGCCTTATGATAAAACAAATGTCAAAATGTAACTAAAAATAAAAAAGGGAGAGTGGAAATTTTGGAAAGCATAAAATACAAAAGAGTACTTCTAAAATTAAGTGGAGAAGTGCTAGCGGGAGCAAATAAATTTGGAGTAGATGCAGAAACAGTAGGAAGGCTATGTGATCAAATAAAAACAATAGTAGATTTAGGTGTTCAAGTAGGAATAGTCGTAGGTGGAGGAAACTTTTGGAGAGGAAGAAATGGACATCAAATGGAAAGAACAACGGCAGATTACATGGGAGTATTAGCAACAGCAATGAACGGTTTAGCGCTTCAAGATGCATTAGAAGCAAGAGGTGTATATTCAAGAGTTCAAACAGCAATAGAAATGAGAGAAATAGCAGAACCTTTTATACAAAGAAAAGCAATGAAACATTTAGAAAGAGGTAGAGTGGTAATATTTGCAGGAGGTACAGGGCATCCATTCTTTACAACAGATACAGCAGCAGCATTAAGAGCAGCAGAAATCGGAGCAGATGTATTATTACTTGGAAAATCAATAGATGGAGTATATTCAGCAGATCCAAAAATAGATCCAACAGCAACAAAATATGATGAAATTACATATATTGATGTATTAAACAAAGACTTAAAAGTCATGGATTCTACTGCAACAGCAATGTGTAGAGATAACAACATACCACTTTTGGTTTTCGGAATATCTGAACCAGAAAATATAGTAAAAGCTGTAAAAGGCGAAAAAATTGGAACTATTGTAAAATAAGAAAGTGAGGAAATAAGTATGGATTATACAAATATTAATGAAAAAATGGAAAAATCAATCAGCGTATTTGCTGAAAAATTATCAGAAGTAAGGGCTGGTAGAGCAAATCCAGCAATTTTAAACAAAATAAAGATAGACTATTATGGAACACCAACACCAATAAATCAAGTAGCAGGTGTTTCTGTACCAGAAGCTAGATTAATAGTAATTCAACCATGGGATGCAAGTGTGTTAAAAGAAATTGAAAAAGCAATTCTTGCATCAGACATAGGAATTAATCCAAATAATGACGGAAAAGTAATAAGACTAGCTTTCCCTGAATTAAATGAAGAGAGAAGAAAAGATTTAGTTAAAGATATAAAGAAAATGGCGGAAGAAGCAAAAGTAGCTGTAAGAGCTATAAGAAGAGATGGAATTGATGAAGCTAAAGCTAAACAAAAAGATAGTCAAATTACAGAAGATGAACTTAAATCAGCTGAAACTGAAATTCAGAAAATTACAGATAAATATGTAGAAGAAATTGATAAATTACTAGAGCAAAAAGAAAAAGAAATAATGTCTATATAAAATAATGTAAGAGGAGCAGGTTATGGAGTTTAAGGAAGAATTAAAGAAGTACCAAAGTCTAGTTAATACTGAATTAGAAAAATATTTAAAAAAAGAAGATTGCCCAGAAAAAATTTTGAATGATTCTATGGCATATAGCTTAATGGCAGGAGGAAAAAGACTTAGACCTATTTTAGCAATTGCAACATTTAAATTATTTAGTAAAGAAATTGAAAAGGTCATGCCATATGCTATGGCTATGGAAATGGTACATAATTTTTCTTTAATTCATGATGATTTACCTGCAATAGATAATGATGATTTTAGACATGGAAAGCCAACTAATCATAAGCAATTTACTGAAGCTACAGCAATTTTAGCCGGAGATGGACTTTTAAATAGAGCATATATTGTAATTAGTGAAGATTTAAGAAAAAGCAAACCAGAAGACTTGCAAAACAAATTGAAAGTATTTAATGAATTTTCTATTGCAATAGATAGAATGATTGCAGGAGAATATTTAGATACAGAAGTTGAAGGCAAGCAAATTACTGATGAGTTACTTGAATATATTCATAAAAATAAAACAGCAGCATTTTTAATATATTGTGTAAGAATGGGAGCTATTTTAGCAAATGCAGATGAAACAGCAATAGAAAAACTTACCCAATATGCACAAAATATAGGTTTAGCCTTTCAGATAAAAGATGATATTTTATCTGAAGAAGGAGATGAGGCTATTTTAGGAAAGCCAGTTGGAAATGACAAGGAAATGGGAAAATGTACTTATGTTTCTAAATATGGCTTAGAAGGCGCTAAGGAAATTTTAGATAAAATTACAAAAGAAGCAATTGAAATACTAAAAGACTTTGAAAATAGTGAGTTTTTACAAGAACTTGCATTATATATAAAAAATAGAAATAAATAGGGAGCAAATATAATGTTTAATAAAGAAAATTTACCTAGGCATATAGCTATTATAATGGATGGAAATAGAAGATGGGCAAAAGCTAAAGGCATGCCAGCTAGTTTTGGACATAAAGAAGGTGCTAAAACCTTAGAAAAAATAGTAAGATACGCAAATAAAATAGGACTTGAATATATTACAGTATATGCTTTTTCAACAGAAAATTGGAAAAGAACTGAAGAAGAAGTTAAATCTTTGATGTTATTATTTCAGAGTTATTTAAATGATTATGCAAAAAGAGCAGACAGTGAGAATATAAAAGTTCAATTTTTAGGTGATAGAACAGCTTTATCACAAAAAATGCAAAAAAGTATGAACGAATGTATAGAAAGAACAAAAAACAATACTGGAGTAACTTTCAATATTGCAATAAATTATGGTGGAAGAGATGAAATTCTTGAAGCAATAAAAGATATATCAGCTAAAGTTAAGACAGGAAGTTTAAATATAGAAGATATAGATGAACAAGTAGTAGAAAATCACCTTTATACAAAATCTATACCAGATCCAGATTTATTAATAAGGACAAGTGGAGAACAACGTGTAAGCAATTTCTTGTTATGGCAAATTGCTTATTCAGAATTTTTATTTGTAGATAAAAATTGGCCTGACTTTTCAGAAGAAGATTTTGATAAAGCAATCGAAGAATATCAACATAGAACCAGAAAATTTGGTGCTAATTGAAAAAATATAGGAGGAAAATGATGGATATTAAGAGAATATCATCTGCATTGTTAGGGTTTCCATTGGTAGTTCTAATTTTGCTTGTAGGAAATAAATATGTAATAGATGTTTTCATGGCTTTAGTCGCTTTTTTAAGTATTGATGAATATTTTAATGCTGTATCTAAAGTTTCTAATCCAGTACGTTGGGTGGGATACCTAAGTTGTATAAGCATTGCATTTGTACATATAATTCCAATAGAATATGTAACCATTATTTCAATTTTAGCAGTACCAACAATTTTAATAATTTTATTTGCACAAGTAGTTGCAACAGAAATGAAAACATCATTTAAAGACATAGCATACACTTTTTTAGGTATAGTATATGTAGTTTATTTTACAATGTTTGTAGCACTTATAAATGGTAGAAATGGTGGAAATATATTAGTTTGGTATGCACTTATTGCTGCTTGGGGAACTGATGTGTTTGCATATTTTATAGGAAAATATTTTGGAAAACATAAATTTAGCAAAGTAAGTCCAAAAAAATCAATAGAAGGATGCATAGCAGGAACAGTAGGAGCTGTAATTGTTATGCTTGGTTATACATATTTAGCAAATACATTCTGGGGACAAAATTATTCATATTTATATGTTGGGATGATAGGAATAATTTTAAGTTTACTTGGTCAAATAGGAGATTTTGCAGCATCTTCAATAAAAAGGTATGTTGATATAAAAGATTATAGTAATTTAATTCCAGGTCATGGTGGAATGCTTGATAGAATAGATAGCTTAATTTTCTTAGCACCTTTTGCATATGCACTTTTAGGAATGATGTAGTTTTTTTAAGGGAGGAAAGATTTGATTTCTTTTGTTATTTCAGCAATAAAAATAATAGTTTTACTAGGATTTTTAATTTTTATACATGAAGGTGGACATTTTTTAGTTGCAAAACTTTGCAAAGTTAAAGTAAATGAGTTCGCAATAGGCTTTGGACCAACAATATGGAAAAAACAATCAAAGGAAACACAATATGCTTTAAGACTTATTCCACTTGGTGGATTTGTTAGCATGGAGGGAGAAGAAGAGGCATCTGATAAAGAAGGTTCATTTTCAAAAGCTAGTATTCCAAAAAGAATAGCAATAGTTTTAGCAGGAGCAACGGTAAATATTATATTTGCTTTGGTTGTGTATTTTATTTTAGCTTTGATATATGGTTTCCAAGGAACAGGAGATTTTGGAAATGCAATTCAATTTGCAGGTAATACAACATGGAACTTTTTATCATCAACATTTGTAGGATTAGGGCAATTATTCACAGGAAAAGTAGGTTTAGATCAAATGATGGGGCCTGTAGGAATATCAGAAATAGTAGCAAGCACTTCAGGTCTATTTGAATTTTTTAATATGATGGCCATCATTTCATTATCGCTTGGAGTTACTAATTTGCTTCCAATACCTGCTTTAGATGGTGGTAAAATTGTGCTTTTAATAATAGAAGCCATAAGAAGAAAACCTTTAAGTCAAAAGACAGAAATAAATATTCAATTACTTGGTTTTTGTTTTTTGATTATGTTGTCTATTTTAGTTACATATCAAGATATAACAAGAATATTTTAAAAAATGGAGCGATAAAGTTGTCAGAAAAAGCAAAAAAAGTTGGAGAAGTTTTTAGTGATTACAAAACAAATAGTAATATAAAATATGCTTATATTCAAAGTTTAAATGTGAACAAAAAAACAAATACATTAGGAGTTGTACTTGGAACTGACGAATACATAGATGTAAAAGAGATATGGTATTTTGAAAAATTCTTAATGGAAAGATTTAACTTTGGTAACATAGATACGCAAATAAAGTATATAGATAATACAGAAATAAAGGACATAAAATCAGAGTGGAAAAATATCATTGCTTATATGGCACATAAATATCCTTTAGCAAAACCGATGCTTCTTATTAATGCAGACGTAGAAGTAGAAGACAATAAGATAAACGTAAAAATGCACATAAAAGGAGCAGATTTTTTGCGTGCAAAAAAATCAGATAAAGTTCTTGAAACATTAATAAAAAATATAATTGGTAAAGACTATAAAATCAGTTTAAATGAAGAGTTAGATCAGGCAGAAATAAAAAGAATAGAAGAATCTGCTAAAAAAGAAGAAGAAAAAGTTGTAAGCCATGCAATAGAACAGATAGAAAGTGCAAAGCATATAGATCCAGATTATATACCACCACAAGATGAAGATATGCCATATATTCCAGAAGAAGGAGAAGAAAAAATAAACTATGTACCAGAAATGATGGAAAATGGTGAATTGCATAATTCAGAAGAAATGTTAGATTCCTCAATTGAAGAACAAATTTTAATATTGGGAAAACAAACTAAGGCTAAAGAAAATAAAGTAAAAATAAAAGCTATAATTCCAAGTGATGCAAGAATAACATTAGAGGGAAGAGTAAGTAATGTAGAAAAGAGATTAACCAAATCAGAAAAAGTGTTATTGATATTTGATTTATTTGATGGAACAGGAAGCATAACATGTAAATCATTTACAATTCCAGATGATGCAGAAAGCATAATTTCAAAACTTGAAGAAGCAAATACTGTAAAATTAATAGGAAAAGCCAATATTGATGCATATGCAGGAGATGTAACAGTAATTGCAAATACAATATATCAAACAAATAATAATTCAATTCCTAAGAAGGAAGATTTCATAGAAGAAGAAACACCACTAATTTTAGGATTTAATCAAAATATACAAGAAAAATTAACGAAAATCTCAGAACTTAGTGCAGAAGATGGAAAAGTTGCCTTATTAGGTGAAGTAATAAATATGGAACCTAGAGAATTAAAATCTGGAAAAACACTATTAAGTTTTGATTTATATGATGGGACAAGCACAATGACATGTAAGGCATTTCTTAATAAAGATCAAAGTAAGAAAGTAATAAATAGAATAGCTAAAGCAAAAGGAATAAAAATTGAAGGAAATGCTAGTCTTGACAATTTTTCAGGAGAACTAACAGTTATGGCAAATACAATAGTTGAGACAGAAGGATTAAAAAAAGAAACAAGAATGGATAACGCTCCTGTAAAAAGAGTAGAGTTACATATGCATACTAAAATGAGTCAAATGGATGCTATGACATCAGCCAAGGACTTAATAAAACGTGCTATGAAATGGGGCATGAAGTCTATTGCAATAACAGACCATGGAGTAGTACAAAGTTTTCCAGAAGCTCATAAATTGCTTGGTGTAGATAATCCAGATATGAAAGTATTATATGGAGTAGAAGCTTATTTAGCACCAGACAACACAAAATCTATATATAATTCCAAAGGGCAAGGAATAGATACTACTTATTGTGTATTAGACTTAGAAACTACAGGATTTTCAGCGAAATCAGAAAAAATTACAGAAGTTGGAATTATGAAAGTTAAAAATGGAGAAGTAATTGATGAATTTAGCTGTTTTGTAAATCCTGAAAAACATATTCCACAAAGAGTTGTAGAGGTTACACATATTACAGATGAGATGGTAAAAGATGCAGAGACAATAGAAAAAGTATTTCCTAAAATATTAGAATTTTTAGGAAATGAAAAAGAAACAGTTATTGTTGCACATAATGCTAATTTTGATGTTGGCTTTTTAAGGCAAAATGCAATAAACTTAGGACTTGATTTTAATTATACATATTTAGACACATTAAGCTTGGCGAAAGATTTATTTCCTGATTATAAAACATATAAGTTAGGTAAAATTGCGGAAAGACTTGGTATTAAAGTTGAAGTTGCACATCGTGCCTTAGATGATGTAGATACAACTGTAAAAGTCTTTAATGTAATGATTAATATGCTTAAAGATAAAGGTGTAAAAACAATAGATGACATCGATTTACTAGCAGCAGATGAAGAATCTAAAAAAGAAGAATATAAAAAATTAAAAACATATCACGCAATAATTTTAGCAAAGAATTATGTTGGATTAAGAAATTTATATAAACTTGTTTCACTTTCACATCTTGATTATTTTTATAGAAAACCTAGAATTCTTAAAAGTTTGTATAAAAAGTATTCAGAAGGTCTAATTTTAGGAAGTGCATGTGAAGCGGGTGAATTATATCAAGCAATAGAACTTGGAAAGACGGACGAAGAAATAGAAGAAATTGCTAATGATTACGATTACTTAGAAATTCAACCAACTGGAAATAATCAATTTTTAATTAGAAATGGAACGGTACAAGACGAAGAGGCTTTAAGAGATATAAATAGAAAAATTGTAGAGATAGGTGAAAAATTAGGTAAATTAGTAGTTGCAACATGTGATGTGCATTTTATGGATCCACAAGATGAAATATATAGAAGAATTTTAGAAGCAGGACAAAAATATGATGATGCAGACAACCAAGCACCATTATATTTAAGAACAACAGAAGAAATGCTTGAAGAATTTAAGTATTTAGGAGAAGAAAAAGCATACGAGGTTGTTGTGACAAATACAAATAAAGTAGCAGATATGTGTGAACAAATAAGCCCTATTTCACCAGAAAAATGTCCACCACATATACCTGGTTGTGAAGAAGATATAAAAAATATTGCATACAAAAAGGCATATGAATTATATGGAGATCCACTTCCAGAAATTGTAAAGACAAGGTTAGATAAAGAGCTAAATTCAATTATTAGTAATGGGTATTCAGTAATGTACATTATTGCTCAAAAATTAGTTTGGAAATCAAACGAAGATGGATACATAGTTGGATCTAGAGGATCTGTAGGCTCATCTCTTGTAGCTTTTATGACAGGTATAACAGAGGTAAATTCTTTACAACCACATTATAGATGCAAAAAATGTAAATATTCAGATTTTACAGATTATGGCTATCAAAATGGGTTTGACTTACCAGATAAACAATGTCCAAATTGTGGAGAAATGTTAGTAAAAGATGGAATGGACATACCATTTGAAACATTTCTTGGCTTTAATGGAGATAAAGAGCCAGATATAGACTTGAATTTTTCTGGAGAGTATCAAGCAAAAGCACATAAATATACAGAAGTAATATTTGGAAAAGGAACAACATTCAAAGCTGGAACAGTAGGTACAGTAGCAGATAAAACTGCATATGGATATGTAAAAAATTACTTTGAAGAAAGAGGAATACCTATAAACAAAGCAGAGATATTAAGATTATCACAAGGATGTACAGGAATAAAAAGAACTACAGGTCAACACCCAGGTGGAATTATTGTTGTACCAAAAGGCAGAGAAATATATGAATTTACACCAGTACAACATCCTGCTGATGATCCAAATTCTGATATAATAACAACACATTTTGATTATCACTCAATAGACGCAAACTTACTTAAATTAGATATACTTGGTCATGATGATCCAACAGTTATTCGTATGCTTCAAGATTTAACAGGCATTGCTCCAACAGATATTCCGCTAGATGATAAAGAAACAATGTCAATATTTAATTCAACAGATGCATTAGGAGTTACACCAGAACAAATACATTCCGAAGTAGGAACATACGGAATACCAGAATATGGAACAAAATTTGCTAGAGGGATGCTTTTAGACACTAAACCAACAACTTTTGATGAATTAATTCGTTTATCTGGATTATCTCATGGAACTGACGTATGGTTGGGAAATGCACAAACTTTGATTGAACAAGGAATAGTAACTTTGCAAGAAGCAATATGTTGTCGTGATGATATTATGATATATCTAATAAAAAAAGGATTGCCACCAGATAAAGCATTCAAAATAATGGAAACAGTACGTAAAGGAAAAGCATTAAAAGATCCAGAAAAATGGGAAAGTTTTAAAACAATAATGAAAGAACATGATGTTCCAGATTGGTATATAAAATCTTGTGAAAAAATTAAGTATATGTTTCCAAAGGCCCATGCAGCTGCATATGTTACAAATGCATTTAGAATAGCATGGTTTAAAGTGCATATTCCATTAGCATACTATGCAGCATATTATTCAATTAGAGCAAAAGCATTTGATGCAGAATATATGATTTTTGGAAAAGAAAAAGTAAAAAATAAAATGAAAGAAATAGAAATAAAAAATCAAAAAAAGGAAGCAACAAAAGCAGAACTAGATATGTATGATGACTTAGAAATAGTTCTTGAAATGTATGAAAGAGGATTTGAATTTTTACCAGTAGATTTGTACAAGTCAGATAGTATAAAATTTAAAATTGAAGATGAAAAACTTAGACCTCCTTTAAATAGTATTCCTGGATTTGGTTCAGTTGCGGCACAAGGAATAGTAAAAGCACGAGAAAAAGGTGGAAAATTTATGTCTATAGATGATTTAAAAATTAGAGCTAAAATTGGAACTTCTGGGGCAGAATTACTAAAGTCTTTTGGATGTCTAGATGGTATGAGTCAGAGCAATCAATTAAGCTTATTTGGGTAAAATTTTATAATAATAATTAAAAAGGAGAAATAAAATGCAAGAAATTTTTACAATTCATAATTTTATAATATATTTAGTTGTAATAAATTTAATAGGTTTTGCAATTATGTATATAGATAAAAGAAAAGCAAAAAGAGGTTCATGGAGAATTCCAGAAAATACAATTTTTGTTATTACTGCAATAGGTGGAGGAATTGGTACTATTGCAGGGATGTATATATTTAGGCACAAAACAAAAAAACTTATATTTAAAATAGGATTACCATTTTTATTAATTATGGATATACTACTTATTATTTGGTTTTTCATGGTTTTTAAACCAAATGAAACAGAGAAAGAAACTAATACACAATCTAATATTGCAGAAAATACTAATTCTAATGAAAAGCAACAAGTAAAAGATTACTTTATATTATACGATGGTTATGAGATACAAAAAACAGCTACAAATCAAAATTTAGATGATATGGATTACACAAAAGAGAATGAACAAAAATATAATATAAAATATTTCAACTACGAAAATTCAAAATACATAGGAGAAAAACAAGGAAAAGTAGAAATGACTTATGGTAATTCTGAAGAGGAATACAATGGAGTGTGTGTAGTTCAGAATGTTAGCAGAATTGCCATATCTGAAAAATATAATGCAATACCTAGAGAAGTTAAAAGAGAACAACAAATACCAAAAGAATTGCAAGATATGGCAGATTATCCTGGTTTGCAAATTGATTCTATAGATTTAGATGGAGATGGAACAGAAGAACATATTGTATGTTGGAGAGTAGCTTATAAAGCAAATGAAATTGGAGATGGAAAGCCGGAAGAGTCATCAGGTATAATGTTATTCGATTCAAATTATAAAAAAATAGCAGATATAGCAACATTAGAAAACGGATTCTGGGGAAATACATTAGAAATGTACAATGATAAAGATGCTTATGTTACTGATGAACAACTTGAAGAATCTAGAATTTTCTTTGATTTAGATAAAACTGAATACATTGATATTGATAATGACGGAAAAATGGAAATAATAGTTAATATTCCTGTTTATGAAGGAACAAACATTAATATTTTAAAATATGATAATGGAAAAATTACAGGAAAAACAGATATAAAAGCAAATGTTGGTGGCGGAATAGCTCAATAAATATAAGGTGTCTAAGGTTTTTATAAAAATTACTTTTTATAAGAAAATCTTAGACACAATTTTTTTATAATCAGTACACATAATGAATTAAAAAATAATAAAAAAACACAATATACATTTTATCAACAAAAAGATTGTGAATAAAACATGAACAGACAATGACTATTTATAGTTATTCACAAACTTTTCCACAGTTTCCACAAAAATAAGTTGATAAAAATATCCCCAAAAAAGAAAACAACAAAGGAAACATAAAATCCATAAATATACATAATATAACAATTTATTAACAAAAAAATTTATAATTAATATAATAATAGTATAGTAAATTATATTAAAAAAGGTGATATTAATGTTTATAAGGTGTTGCTTTAATAGATGTTGCTGTAATAGAGAATGTTGTAATAGATGTATGGATCAATTTGATATAACAATGGAACAATTACAACAAATGCAAACATTAGGAGCTTTAATTGTAGATATAAGAAGCCCTCAAGAATATGAAGAAGGACATATTAATGGAGCTATTGTTTTACCAGACTATGAAATTTATAAAAATGCAAATAAAATTATTCCTGATAAAAATCAAGTTATTGTTGTATATTGTGGAACTGGAATTAGAAGTAAAAATGCTTTAAAAATGCTCAAAAGAATGGGATATATAAACGTCTATAATTTATATAAAGGAACTGAAAACTATTGAGCTTTTTAAAAATTTATGTTAAAATGAAAAACAAATCAAAATAAAAAGGAAGTAATATGGAAGGAAATCAAAAATATATAAGAAATTTTAGTATAATTGCTCATATCGACCATGGAAAATCAACACTTGCAGACCGATTAATAGAAATGACAGGAGTTCTTTCTAAAAGAGAGATGGAAAGTCAAGTGCTTGATAACATGGATATCGAAAAAGAAAGAGGAATAACTATAAAATCTCAATCTGTTAGAATGAAATACAGGGCAAAAGATGGACAAGAATATACATTAAATTTAATAGATACACCAGGCCATGTTGATTTTAATTATGAAGTTTCAAGAAGTTTAGCTGCTTGTGATGGAGCTATACTAGTTGTAGATAGCAGTCAGGGGGTTGAAGCACAAACACTTGCGAATGTATATCTAGCAATTGATAATAATTTAGAAATCTTGCCTGTAATAAATAAAATTGACTTACCTAATGCAAGACCAGAGGAAGTAAAAAACGAAATTGAAGAAATAATAGGAATTCCAGCTCAAGATGCTCCATGTGTTTCTGCGAAATCTGGATTAAATATGGAAGAAGTTTTAGAAAGAATTGTAACAGATTTGCCAGCACCAAAAGGCAACGTACAAGCTAAAACAAAATGTTTAATTTTTGATTCATACTATGATAATTATAAAGGAGCATTAGCTTATGTAAGAGTTATGGATGGCTCAGTTAAAGTAGGAGATGAAATAAAACTAATGGCGGCAAACAAAGTATTTACAGTTGCAGAAGTTGGATACTTTGTTCCAGGATCATATATGCCTACAAATGAAATAAAAGCGGGAGAAGTTGGATATATTGCAGCAAGTATAAAAACTATATCAGACATACATGTAGGAGATACTATTACACAAAACAATAATCCTGCTGATGAACCACTTAAAGGATATAAAAAAGTTACTCCAATGGTATATTGTGGGTTATATCCAGTAGATGGTAGCCAATACGAAGAATTAAAAGAAGCGTTAGAAAAATTGCAGTTGAACGATGCTGCTTTAGAATTTGAGCAAGAAAGTTCAGTAGCATTAGGATTTGGATTTAGATGTGGATTTTTAGGATTATTACATTTAGAAATAATTGAAGAAAGATTAGATAGAGAATTTGATTTAGGATTAATTACCACAGCACCATCAGTTATATATAAAGTTCACAAAACAACGGGAGAAGTAATAGAATTATATAATCCAGAAGATTTACCAACAGCGCAAGAAATATCATACATAGAAGAACCTTTTGTAACAGCAAATATATTAACTCCAAAAGAATATGTCGGCAATGTAATGGATTTGTGCCAAAGAAGACGTGGTGAGTATGTTGATATGAAATATTTAGATGAGAATAGAGTAACTTTAATTTATTATATTCCTCTTAATGAAATTATATATGACTTTTTTGACAACTTAAAATCTAAAACTAGAGGCTATGCTTCATTAGATTATGAATTTAAAGAATATAGGAAATCAAATTTGGTTAAACTAGATATTCATATTAATGGTGAACCAGTTGATGCATTATCTTTTATTGTTCATAAAGACAGCGCATATGATAGGGGAAAGAAAATGGTCGAAAAGTTAAAGACAGTAATTCCTAGGAAATTGTTTAAGATTCCTATTCAAGCTGCAATTGGTGGACAAATTATTGCAAGGGAAACTATATCTGCAATGAGAAAAGACGTTTTAGCAAAATGTTATGGTGGAGATATTACTAGAAAGAAAAAATTATTAGAAAAACAAAAACGTGGTAAGAAAAAAATGCGTGAGATTGGTAATGTTGAAATTCCACAAGAGGCCTTTTTAAGTGTTCTTAAATTAGATGATGAATAAATATCGTTCTTAAATTAAGTGATGAATAATTGTGTTCTTAAATTAAGTGATGAATAAATGGCATTTTTAAATTAGTCAATAAATGAATAATGAAAGGATAAATTTAATATGAATAAAAAAATTAATAAAGATGAGAACAAAAATTATGATGATCAAGTTGAAGGAAGAAATGCTGTACTTGAATTATTAGAGAGTGGTAAAGATGTAAATAAGATATTTGTAACAAGAGGAGAAAAGCATGGTTCAATCAATAAAATAATTGCTATTGCTAAAGAAAGAAAAATAATAATAGTAGAAAAAGACAAACGACAAATGGAGAGTATGGCTCAAAATGAAAACTATCAAGGTGTAATTGCTATAGTTCCACCATTTGAGTATTGTGAAGTAGATGATATTTTATGGACAGCAAAAGAAAGAAATGAAGAACCATTTATATTAATATTAGATGGAATAGAAGATCCACATAATCTTGGCTCAATAATTAGAACTGCCGAAACAGCTGGAATACATGGAATAATAATTCCAAAGCATAGAGCAGCATGTGTTAATAGCACAGTAAATAAAGTATCAGCAGGTGCAGTTCAACATATAAATATAGCAAGAGTAACTAATATATCAGATACTATTAATGAATTAAAAGAAAAAGGATTATGGATTTGCGGTACAGATATTTCTACAGATAAATACTATTATAATCAGGATTACAGAGGATCAATAGGAATAGTTATTGGTAACGAAGGTAAAGGAATTAGCGATAAGGTAAAGAAAAACTGCGATTTTCTAGTTAAAATTCCTATGAAGGGTAAAGTTACATCCCTTAATGCATCTGTTTCAACTGGTATTATTGTATATGAAGCTGTAAAACAAAGAATGTAGAGTTACTTTATAAAGTTCAGACTAGTTAGACAGGTATAAAAATTTCTCTTAATTAATGTAAAAAATTTCCACTAAAAAAGTATTGACAAACAACTTAAATCGTATTAAAATAAGATTTAGGTTGTTTGTCAATTTTTATATAAAAATAACCTATTATTACGATAAATTTTGATTAAAAATAGTATGAAAAAAATAATTTTGAAAAAAATTTATTTTTTTCAAGAAAAGTGTTGACAAGGTCAAAAAGTTATTGTATAATACAAATCGTTCCTTATGCGAGGAACAAAAGTACATTGAAAAGTAAACAGTAAATATCCTTTAGAGAATAAACCG
>CANRHX010000016.1 GCA_947630545.1 uncultured Clostridia bacterium | reverse complement strand
TAATATAAAGCACGGTCTGTCCAAACCTGGCACCAATGGCACAAAATGTGTCAACCAAACCCGGAACCAATGACACAAACCCGAAACTAATTACACACTATTTTGTTGAAATATGTATATTTTCTATTTTCACATCAAGTTCTCTAGAAATAATGTTTTGAATTTGAGCAATCTCCTCTTTCTTTAAAGATTTAGCGCCAATTATTACACTAATACTTTTACCATTTACAAAAATTACACAATCTTCAAAACCTTTAGTTTTTATAAGATTTTCGCAAATCATAATACTATTTTTAGTTTCATTAATTTTCTTTATTTCTTGAGTTGCAGATTGTTTTTGAGTCTCCAAAGAAGTATTACTATTTAATATTTTCTCGTAAGTCTCTAACATTTGAGAATACATTGAATCCCTTTCTAATTTCGATTTTGCAAAATAATTTGTTACAACATCATCACTATTAACAAGTGTAGCATCGCCAACATCTGCTACTTCATCATTTTTCTTTATGTTCTCACTATTTACTTTAATATTGGTATTAGAAGTAGTATTAGTTACATTTGCTTTATTTTCTGTTCCATTTACGTCATTATTATTTTCTACCAAACCTTCTTTAAAAGTATTATCAACCGTTTCTTCTTGAAATGATGTCTCTATAGAATTATCTTTAATATTACTTGTATAATTTAAATATCCTGCTGTCACTAGCATTAGTGCTAATGTATAAATAATAATTTGGTTTTTCTTTATAAAAGCCATATTATCCCTCCATTTCAAATACTTGAATTTTGTGTGTTGCAAGTCCTGTAGCAGCTTCTACCGCTTGAACAATACTAGATTTTACGGTTGCATTTCCAGCACCTTGAGCAGTAATAATTGCACCTTCTATTTTGGGTTGAATTATTTTTTGAGTTATTGGAATTTTTTCTCCATCATCTTCTTTATATATGATGTCTTTTTGTGTATCTGTTTCCTCTATAATTCTTTTCCCACCAGATGTATCTGTTTCTTCCGTTGAGCTTACTTTAGAATTTTCGTTATACATAGCTACAGTTTCACTACTTTCGGAATAGTTTATAAATACTTCAACATCACCTACTCCTTGTATTTTTCGTAATATATCTTTTAATTTAACCTCTAAATTTATATTTGAATAATCTTGATTACTATTATCAGAAGTGGATGCTAATTGTTTAGAGTATGTATTCATTTGTTCTTTAGAACTACTTTTTTTATCTCCTTTCCATATAGCATTTATCGCTATAATTGTTATAACTAATATCAAAATAAATACAACTATATTCTCTATTTTCTTCTTATCACTTTGAATTCCACTGCTTTCTTCTTTTAAGTTTAAAAATTTTAATTTATCTCTAAACATTTTTCATTCACCTCATATTCTTCAATTAAAAATTTTTTTAAATTTTGTATATCACTTTTTTCTAGACTCGCGTCATCATTAGTTTCTTTTTCTTTTGAAATACTTGTATCAATCTTCTTAATCTTTTGAATTTCATCTATCATTTTATTTTCTAAATCTACAGAATCATCCGATTCTTCTTTCTCAACTTGTGCTTCTTTGTTTTTATCTACTTTTAAAGATATTTTAGTAATACCTGTATCTTCTTCATTTTCTGAAATTTTTGCTTTTACTTTACATGATTTGACAATATAACCTTGTTTTTCAACTTTTTTTGTAATATCTTTTTCAATTTCTTCTATGTATAATTCTTCTAACCTTTTATCCATTGATGATTGGTCTATCTCAAAAGTGTTTGTTGTGTTGGATTCATAATTTTCTAAATCAACATCTGCAAAGCTTATTGAATTTTGATTTTTTATAAATGGCGAAATTACATTGTATAAAATAAAAATTCCCATAACCATCTTTATATACTTTTTTGTTTTATTGTTAGGTAAAATCATTTCTAGAATAGAAACAACTATTATAGCTAAAACTATTGATTTCGCCCATGAACTAATATTCTCTATCATATTATCTCCTTCTGATGAAAAATTCCAAATTTGTGTCAACTAAACCCGGAACCATTGACACAAAATGTGTCATTCAAACCCGGAACCAGTGACACACTATCTATACATCATTCCGCTATTAGAAATGTTAATAACCATGGTTACACCTATAATGATTAATACGGCGACAGAACACAAAATTGCAAGTAGAATTTTAAAAGTGTCACCAATTTGTTCAAATAGCTTTAATATTTTTTCGTCTGCAATTGGCTCACAAATTCCGGGCAAGTACCTTATATGTTATGGTCATAAGAGCAAGTTTTAATACTGGTAAGATGGCAATAGATAAAATTATAGTAACTCCAACTATTCCAACTGCATTTTTTAGGATGATTCCACACCCTAAAACAGAATCAACAGCGTCTCCTAATATTTTTCCAACAACTGGTATTGCAGAGCTTACTACTGCTTTTGTAGTTTTTGCAGTAACCCCATCTACACTACTTGATAGTGTTCCTTCTAAAGAAACTACTGAAACAAATATTGTAAGTATAAGCCCTAAAAACCATACCACTCCCGATTTCATAAATTTACTGAGTCTATCTATTGTTACTTTATCTGAAATTTTAGATATTATACTAAGAGTCGCAATTATTAGAGCAAGAGGAAGCAGAATACCCTGTATAAGATTTCCTATTAAGTTAACTGTAAATAAAATAACTGGTTGAATTACACTGGTTGTAGTAATGCTTCCTGTAAAAAGCATTAATGAGGTTAATAATGGTATTAAAATGTTTATAAAGCCTACCATATTTGCTGTAGATTCTTTTACTATTGCTATTATTTCTGAAAAGTTTGTCATTATTATTGTTGCTATCAATATGTATTGCACATAATAAATTAATTTTGCAATATTATCATTTTGTAAATCCTCACTTATTGATCTTAAAATACTATGTATTACTACAATTGCCAAAATTGAAGATAATGTAACTAGTATATTTTTTGCTTCTTTCCCAAAGAGTTCAGCTATTTTACTTAAAATTGTTTTGTTATTTACTTTTCCTTTTACTGCTGTTTCAAAAATGTTATTTATTTCATTTTCTTCAAATAGTTCATCTCCTGCATACTCTTTAGCATTTTTTATAAATTCATTTATTTGGAATGTATCTTTTTGTTCATTTATAGTATCTTCATTAGCAGAATATGAGATAGGCATAAGCACTACTATAATTATAATTAAAAATTTTAGAATTTTTCTTTTCATTTGTGTCCATCCTTTATAAATTGGTACTTTTAAGGAAGAATTTTTAAAACCAATTCAAGTAAACTTGAAATTATAGGAATTGACATTGAAATGATAATTACTTTGCTTCCTAACTCTATTTTACTGGCAATAGCACTTTCTCCAGAGTCCTTACAAATACTGACTGCAAATTCAGATAAAAATGCTATTCCTGTAATTTTTATAAGTAGATTTATAAAACTAGTATTTATTGATGCTTTATTTGCAACTGATTCAATTAGTGTTACTATTCCGTGTTAACTTGTCCATAACTAAAATTAAAATTAAAATACCTGCAATAATACTTACATAAACTGCAAATTCTGGCTTGTACTGTTTTAGCAATATAATTATAATTAAAGCTATTAGCGCTATTCCAATGATTTTTACAACATCCATTAATTATATTCTCCTACAAATTAAAGATATTCCTTACTGTATTAAATAACTCACTTATTTCTTTTATTACCATAGTTAATACTATTACAAGCCCTGCAAGGGTTGTCATCATTGCTTGATCTTCTCTCCCAGCTCTAACCAAAACTTGATGCAAGACCGCAACTAATATACCTATTGCTGCTATTTTAAATAATAAATTAATGTCCATACATATATTCTTCCTTTCTACTAGATAAGTATTATTACTAATGCAAGTCCCATTACAGTACCTAATTTTCTATACAGAGTTTCATTTTTGTTTTTTTCTATTTCTGCTTCCTGTATCTGATTTTCTAAAAAATTTAAAGTTATATCAATTTGACTTACTTGTCCTTCTAAATCAGCTTCTCCCAGCATTTTAGATAGTACATTTAAAGTGTTTTTATCATCTTTATTAAGATTATTTTCTGACCCAAATATTGCTTCTTTCCAAGCTTCGCTGGCTGTTTTATAATTCATTTGTTCTTTTGCACTTATAAAAATTTTTCCTATATTTTTATTGGTTGTTTTAGATATTTCTTCAAAAATATCTGGAATTGGCTCATATGTAAATTTTATTTTGGTTTTAAATATGTTAAGAGCATTTTTCATTTCTTTTAATTCTTCCAACCTATATCTATATTTTCCTGCTACAATTTTTCCAACTAAATTAGATAGCAAAAAAATAACAAACAATATTGGAATTTTTATCATTTGCATTTCTATCACCTTGACTTTTTATATTTTTAATATTATATTCAGTAAATATTTTTTTAGAACTAGTTTTTATACATATTTTAATAACTAAGTGTTATAATAATTTATAAAATTAGATAAAAATGATTTTTTCAATTTGATGATTGTCAATTAATTTATTCACTTCAATATTTCTTTTTATATCTTCTATATTTTTACCATGCATAGTAAAAATTCCTTTTACTCCAGACAACATAGCACTTTGTATTGCTCGTATATCTTCAATGCTACCAATTTCATCACATGCTATAACATCTGGAGCCATAGATCTTATAAGCATACTCATTCCAGTTGCCTTATCTACATTTCCTATAACATCAGTTCTTATTCCTACATCATTTTGTGGAATTCCTTTATAATTTGCTGCAATTTCTCCTCTCTCATCTATTAATCCTACTGTTAATCCTTTAAAATTTTTAGTAGGAATACCATTACTTATTTGCCTAACTGCATCTCTAAGCATTGTTGTTTTACCCTTACCTGGAGGTGAAACAATAAGGGTATTATATATTGTTTGGTTTCCTAAATCTAATATTTCATTTAAAATTTTGCTACTACAATTTAATATCTCTCTTGCTATTCTAAAATTTAAACTTGATATGTATTTTACATTTGTGATCTTATTATTTTCCATAACCACTGTCCCTGTAATTCCAATCCTATGTCCACCTTTTACGGCTAAAAACCCTTCACATATTTGATTTTTATAGGCATAAATTGAATTTTCACAAAGCTTTTCTAAAACCTGCAATATTTCTTCACCACTAGTATTGTATTTTAAAACTATATCATAATTTCTAAATTTAAATATTATTGGTCTATTTACTCTTAATCGAATTTCTTGTAATTGCTCTCTTATAGACTGATTTTGGTTGATTACATTTTTTATATAATTATATATTCCAATAGGAAAATATTTTAAAATTTCATCTAATTTATCCATTTTTTCTCCTAAATAAAAAAAGCATATAATATTATATGCTTTTTTTTATTTATTTAGAACTTATATATTTTACTTATTTTCAGTAATTTCTACTTTATTTACGTATCCATCACTATCCATTGAACATTTTACTTTATATTTTTTTGTAGCTACTACAGTATCTGGCACTTCACTTCCTGTTAGTTTAATATCTCCTGTAACTTCAATTTTTCTTTGATCATCAACAAGATTATTTGCTATAACTTGCATTAATAAACTTTTTACAGCTGAACCAGTTGCATTTTCACTTTCATACTGCTTAAATCTATTATTAAAAGATTCTTTAGTAACTTGTTCCATACCAGATACCAAATCACTTGTTGAAGAACTATTAGTATTTACTTCATTTGTAGAATTAGTAGTTGTAGTATTATCAATTTGATTTGTTGATGTAGTATTTGTCGTGTCTGCAACTGTATTGGTCTCATTTGATATTTGATTTCTTTCATTTTCTAGTTGTTTGCTTTGTTCTTCCATTTGCTCTGTTACATTTGTTAAAACATTATTAGCAGAACTATATAATCCCAATGATTCACTCATTCCAGGTATTATACTAATTATTGGGTTCATGTTACCTATGCCTGCCTCTTTTAATTTATTTTCGTTTACCTTTTGAATACCTTTTATAATTGTTTGTAATACTTGATTTAATTTTTCTGCATTCAAATTATTTAAGTCAATATATTCTCCATCAATAAAATCATTTATTTGTATATCTTCTGCTGCAAAATTCACTTTATTTTCTATATTATATGAATATGAAGCTCCTGTACTTCCTAAATTAATTGATAATGTATATGTTTCATTTATTTGTTCTAAATTTTGCAATCCCGCATAATTTAAACTTAAATTAACAGAATAGTCCTGCCCTTCAGCATCTATTTGGTATGAAACTGTATCATCATCTGATTTTTTTGAAATTGTCAATTTAATTTGATCATTAAACTGAATTTCAAATTTATTTAATTTTTTATTATTTTGATATACTGTTATAATTGAATTACCATCAGTTATTTCCATGCTTTGCAAATTACTTATTATAGAATCAATATCTGTTGAACTTACAGTAGTTCCAGAAATTGAACTTAATTTATCTAACATTTGCTCATCATTTTTTAATGTCTCTAAAATTTTTATTATAACTTCTTTGAATTTTTCATTAGTTAATTGTAATGTATATCCTTCTGAATCCATTGCTGTTACTCGAGTAAAACTAGAATCGTCAAAAACATCTTTTATTGCAGGTAAATATGTGTCTTTTAACTTGTCCTTTTCTTCTTTAGTTAAATTTAAGCTTGAGAAATCAAATGTACTCATGCTCGTTTCACTTGTTGCACCAAATTGTGTAGAATCATTACCTGTTAATTTGGCAATTAATCCATTTATTCCATCATCAGAAACAGTAAAATATCTTTTTGATATATCATTAAATTTAATTCCATTTACACCATTAAATTTTTTATATTGAATTGGAAAGTTTACTTTATCTGAATAATTGATTTTGACTAATTCTTCAGATGCAGAATTAATGCTATCAGTATTACCAGCAAAAGAAATACTAAATTTATTGATATTATCAAGTGTTTGCTCATCTAAATTTTCTGAATTTATACTGGCACTAAAACTTCCTTGATGATCATATACTGATGTTTTTTTCTTTTCAGAATATTGCCCTAGTTTATTATCTATAAATCCATTATCTTCACTAAAAAGTTGTGATGCGTATTCGAAAAATAAATCTTTATCAGTTTTATTTGACGAAAACATTGCAAGAGCAACTCCTACTACTAAAATTATAGCTAATAATATAATTATTATAATAAAAATTTTTTTACTTTTGTTATTTTTCATATTTTACCCCTTTTTGTGTCATTGGTTCCGGGTTTGATTGACACATTTTGTGTCAACGGTTCCGGGTTTGGTTGACACATTTTGTGTCAACGGTTCCGGGTTTGATTGACACACTTTTTTATTCTTCCCAGTTATGATAAATGTTTGCAACATCATCTAATTCTTCTAGTCTTTCAATTAGTCTCTCCATTTTTTCAGCTCCTGATTCGTCTAAAGCGACTGTTGTTGTTGGAACCATTTGAATTTCTGCTTCTAAAAATTCTAATCCAGTTTCTTCTAATTTTTCTCTAACTGAAGTGAAATCACTTGGATCTGTAGTTATTTCATATATTTCTTCATCTGATGAAAAATCTTCTGCCCCTGCATCAATAGCAATCATCATTAATTCTTCTTCATCTATTTTTGTAGATGCCTTTTCTATAACTATTATTCCTTTTTTATTAAACATGTATGATACACACCCTGTTGTTCCTAGATTTCCTCCTGCTTTGTCGAATACATGTCTTACATCTGCTGCTGTTCTATTTTTATTATCTGTTGCTGCTTCAACTATTACTGCTACTCCACATGGTCCATATCCTTCATATGTTATTTCTTCATAATTTTCATTGCTTGTTGATGCCTTTTTTATTGCATTGTTTATTGTATCATTAGGCATATTTGCTGCTTTACATTTTGCTATTACACTTTTTAATTTTGAATTTCCTGCAGGATCTGGTCCACCTTCTTTTACTGCTATTAATAATTCTCTTCCTAATTTTGTAAATGCTTTTCCTCTTGCTGCATCTGCTTTTCCTTTTTTTGCTTGAATATTATGCCATTTTGAATGTCCTGACATTTTTCTCTCCCCTTTCTTTACTCCAAATATTGTAGCATACTTTTTCTATTTTTGGTAGTATTTTTTCAAATAAAATGAATTTTAGATTATACAAGCCATTAATTGCCACAATTAAAACTCCAGCGTAAAACATTTTACTTAATATTATTCAATAGTAATTAATTCATATTCACGACTTCCAAATCCAAGTTCTGCTGAGGCTTCAACAGTATGGACTCCATGTAATGATTCAATTCTTTTAATTAATTTATCTTTGCCTGGATCTTTTGAATTATATACTAGATCTAGACATGCTTGATCCACTGCTACTGGATCTAAACTTGCTAAAATACCTATATCTTCCATACATGGTAGTGAAGCATGTGCATCACAATCACAGTCTACTGAAATGTTTTTCATAACATTTACAAATACCATATTGCCTTTAAAATACTCTACTACACTTGATGCACTATCTGCCATTGACTCTAAAAATCTATCCTGTTCTGGTAAGTTATCCCATAATGCTTTTTGATCTTTCACTTTTCCAGCAGAATGTATCCAAGTTTTTCCAGCAGATGAAGCACAACCTATTGATAATTGTTTTAATGCTCCTCCGTATCCGCCCATAGCATGACCTTTAAAATGAGATAATACTAACATTGAATCATAACTTGCCATATTTTTTCCAACATAATTTTCTTTTAATATTTTTCCATTTGGAATTTTAAGTACCATATCTGGTCCTTCTGCGTCCATTAAATCAAATGGAAAATATTTATCCCATTCATGCTCTTTTATTAGCTCTAAATGCCTATCTGTATAATTTCTTGCTCCTTCATAAGCTGTATTACACTCAACTACTGTTCCATTTACGTGATTTATAACATCTTTTACAAATTCTGCTCTTAAATAATTTTGATTTCCTTTTTCTCCAGAATGCATTTTTACAGCAACTTTGCCTTCTAATTTTTTTCCGACAAGCTTCATATGCCTTAATAATATTTTCTGGAGTTATTTCTTTAATAAAATATACTTTTGATTTCGCCATTCTTTTCACCTAAACCTTTCCATATAAATTATACTACAAAAAAATTTTTTTAACATATTTTTTTGCAAATTAATCATATCATAATTAGTTCAATTTAACAAATTTTTCCCAAGGCAAATTTTCTTTACCAAAATGTCCATAATTTGTAGTCTTTCTATAAATTGGTTTTTGCAAATCTAAATAATTAATAATTCCTCTAGGACTTAAATCAAACTTATTTGTAATTAATTTTACAATTTCTTCTTCTGGTATTGTATTAGTTCCAAAAGTATCTATGTAAACTGCTACAGGCTTTGCTACGCCAATACTGTATGCCAATTGTATTTCACATCTTTTAGCCAATTTGTTTGAAACAATATTTTTAGCAATATGTCTTGCCATGTATGAAGCAGATCTATCTACTTTTGTTGGATCCTTACCAGAAAAAGCTCCTCCGCCATGTCTACTATATCCACCATAAGTATCTACAATTATTTTTCTACCAGTTAACCCACTATCTCCAAATGGTCCACCTATAACAAATCTGCCAGTTGGATTTATGAAATATTTTGTATTTTCATCTAAAAATTCTGATGGAACTATTGCTTTAATAACCTTTTCTTTTATGTCTTTCTTTAAATCATCTAACTCTATTCCATCTTTGTGTTGTGTTGAAACAACTAGCGTATCTACTCTAACAGGTTCATTTCCTTCATATTCAACAGTTACTTGAACTTTTCCATCAGGTCCTAAATAATCAATTTCTTTATTTTTTCTTACATCTGTTAATCTTTTTGATAATTTATGAGCTAGAGCAATTGGAAGTGGCATTAATTCTTCCGTTTCATCGCAAGCAAAGCCAAACATAATTCCCTGGTCTCCAGCTCCTTCTGACCCAACATTTTCTCCTTTTTTGTCTTCTAAAGACTTGTCTACTCCTTGTGCTATATCTGGTGATTGCTTTGAAACATTGACTGTTATTTTACAAGTATTATAGTCTATATCAATGCCTTTTCCAAAATAGCCAATATCTTTTATTGCTTCTCTTGCAACCTTTTCTATATCTACATTTGCTGTAGAACTAATTTCTCCTGTTATAAATATTTGATCTTTTCCTGCTACTGTTTCGCATGCTACTCTAGCATTTTTATCCTGTGCTATATAACTATCTAAAACACTATCTGATATGTAATCGCATAATTTGTCTGGATGTCCCTCTGTTACACTTTCTGATGTAAATAATTTTTTCATTTTAAATCAACCCTTTCTTTTTAGATTTATGTGTATCATCCTTATTATTTTTTAAGTTATAAAAAATACAATTATAAATCTTAAAAAGCCTTTGTTTAAATACAAAGGCTAATAATCTTTAAAATTATCATCCAAAGTATTCTAACTTTGTCGGTTTTAGCACCTAAATTAATAGGTTGCTGTGGAGTCATAAAGCCGATTCTCTCGTCCACTCTTGATAACACATATTTAATTTAACATTATTATACAACTTTTTTTTGCAATGTCAACCAATTTTACACATTATTATGAATTTTTTACGACTATTTTATCATTTTCTACACCAATCACAGTAGGTTTATCTTTCTTTAAGTTTCCATCTAGAATTTCTTCTGCTAGTCTATCTTCTAAAATATTTTGAATTGCTCTTCTTAATGGTCTTGCGCCAAAGGCCTTATCAATACCTTGTTTTGCAATTATATCCTTAACATCACTTTCTATTTTAATATCTATTTTTTGATCTTTAAGTCTTTTTACAACTTCATCAAGCATAATATCAATGATTTTTCCTATTTCATCATCATTTAACTTGTGGAATACTATAATTTCATCTATACGATTTATAAATTCTGGTCTTAACTCTCTTTTTAAGTCTTGCATAACTTCTTTTTTAGTCTCTTCATATTCTTTTTGTATGTCTTCTTTTTCTTTCGCATTTGTAAATCCTAATGATTTTTTATCTGTAATAAGTCTTGCACCAATGTTTGAAGTCATTATGATAACCGTATTTTTAAAGTTTACTGTTCTTCCTTGGCTATCGGTTAATCTTCCATCTTCCAATATTTGAAGCAACATATTCATAACATCTGGATGCGCTTTTTCAATTTCATCAAATAAAATTACAGCATAAGGTTTTCTTCTTATTTTTTCTGTTAATTGACCACCTTCATCAAATCCTACATAACCTGGAGGTGAACCTATTAATTTTGATACAGAATGAGGTTCCATATATTCAGACATATCAATTCTTATCATTGCATTTTCGTCACCAAATAAGCATTCAGCTAAAGCCTTTGATAATTCTGTCTTTCCAACTCCTGTAGGTCCTAAAAATAAGAATGAACCTATTGGACGTTTTGGATCTTTTAATCCTACTCTTCCTCTTTTTATAGCTTTGGCAACTGCTTCAACTGCTTCATTTTGCCCCACTACTCTTTTGTGCAAATTTTCTTCTAAGTTTTTAAGTCTTATATTTTCATCCTCTGTTAGCTTTTGAGCAGGAATTCCAGTCCATGAGCCTATTACTTCTGCTATATTTTCTTCTGTTATATTTGTAACAGATTTTGTATTCTTATTTTTCCATTTTTGTTCTTCAGCCTCAAATTGATCTTTTAATTGTTTTTCTTTATCTCTTAAACTTGCTGCTTTTTCAAATTTTTGAGTTCTTACAGCCTCTTCCTTATCTTTTTCAACTTCTTCAATTTGATCTTGTAAATTTTTTAGCCCATCTGGTTCTGTATATGTTCTTATTCTAGCTCTTGATGCAGCTTCATCTATTAGATCTATTGCTTTATCTGGAAGAAATCTATCATTTATATATCTTGCAGATAGCTTTACAGCTGATTGTATAGCTTCATCTGTTATTTTTACATTATGATGTGCTTCATATTTATCTCTTATTCCTTTTAATATCTCTATTGTGTCCTTTTCGCTTGGCTCATTTACTGTAACCGGACTAAATCTTCTTTCTAAAGCAGAATCTTTTTCTATATATTTTCTGTATTCATCTAAAGTAGTTGCTCCAACTAATTGAATTTCTCCTCTAGCTAAAAGTGGTTTTAAAATATTAGCTGCATCTATTGCTCCATCTGCTGCTCCAGCTCCAACAATTGTGTGAATCTCATCAATAAATAAAATTACATCTCCTGCCTTTTTTACTTCATTAAGAGCCTTTTTTATTCTTTCTTCAAAATCTCCTCTATATTTTGCTCCTGCAACCATACTAGAAATATCAACAGTTACAACTCTTTTGTTTTTTAGAATTTCTGGTACATCTCCCGTAACAATTTTTTGTGCTAATCCTTCTACTACAGCTGTTTTACCAACACCTGGTTCACCAATTAAACAAGGATTATTTTTAGTTCTTCTTGAAAGTATTTGTATTACTCTTTCAATTTCTTCTTTTCTACCTATTACAGGATCTAATTTTCCTTCTTCTGCTTTTTTTGTTAAATCTTGACCAAACTGATTTAAAGTTTGTGTTTGATTATAACTACCTTTTTTGCTTTGATTTTTGTTACTAGCATTAGATTCATATTCTTCAGCATCATCATTAATAACTTTTATTATTTCATTATATAACTTTGGAATATTTACATTTAAATCCAATAAAATTCTAGCTGCTATACTATCTCCCTCTCTTAATATTCCTATTAAAAGATGTTCTGTACCTATATAGTTATATCCTAATTTTTTAGCTTCTAAAAATGAATTTTCAATAACTCTTTTAGTTCTTGGAGTAAATCCTAATGCTTCTTCAATTTTTTCTTCTCTACCTATTAATTCATCAATTTTATTTAATATATCTTCTGAATTAATGTCTTGATTTTCTAAAACCTTTGCTGCAACTCCACTACCTTCTTTTGAAAGCCCATACAAAATATGCTCTGTTCCTATATAATTATGTCCTAATTCTATTGCTATATCATTAGCAATTTCTATTGCCTTTTTAGCCCTATTTGTAAACTTATATGTCATATACTTATCTCTCCTTTCTTTGTGTCAACGGTTCCGGGTTTGATTGACACATTTTGTGTCATCGGTTCCGGGTTTGAATGACACATTTTGTGTCATCGGTTCCGGGTTTGAGTGACACACATTTACTTAATAATTTCTTTTATAACCTCTGCTCTTTTTATATCACGTTCAGCAGTATCTAAAGGTTTACTTAAATATTTTTGCAAGCTTGCTGGTTTAGTGAAAGTATAAAGTTTAAGCACTTTGAAGTCTGTTAATTCTTTTAAAATTCCTAAATCTGTTCCCAATTTTACATCTGATAAAAGTTCTAACATTTCATTTGAACTTATTTTTCTGCAATTTGATAAAATACCATAACTTCTATAAATCTTGTCCTCCAATTTTATAGAATCTTTGCTTAAAAATTTTCTAGCTGATCTTTCTTGTTTTATAATTTTTTCTACAATAATTCTTAAATTATTTACAATTTCTGTTTCTGTCATTCCTAAAGTTTGTTCATTTGAAATTTGAAAAATATCACCTATGCTTTTACTATTTTCTCCATAAATTCCTCTAATATTAATTCCAAAATTATTAATGGCTCTAAATACCTTTTCTATACTTCCCGTTAGTTTTAGTGCTGGCATATGAAGCATTACAGAAGCTCTTAACCCTGTACCACAATTACTTGGGCAACTTGTTAAATACCCATATTTTTTACTAACGGCATAACCAAGAATCTCCCCTAATTTTTCATCAATTTCTATTGCTAGATTTAAAGTATTTGTTAGATCCAATCCTGGACAGAATACTTGTATTCTTAGATGATCTTCTTCATTTATCATTATACATATGTTTTCTTCGTCATTTATAAGGATAGAACCCATTTCGTTTTTGTCTGAAATAAAATCTGGACTAATTATATTTTTTTCAACTAGACTTACTTTAGTTATGTCATCAATATCTTTTAATCTAAAAAATTTTAATCCATATCCTATTGCATATAAATTTTCTTTTATTTTATTTTCAAGTTTTTCTATTTCTTCCTTATTTTCTAAATTGAATTTAAATCCATTTAAATTTCTTGCAAATCTTATTCTTGTACTAATTGCAACATCTGAATCTTTTCCACTTTGCAAATACCAATTCATACTTTTCACTCCTATCTAAATTATTGTTTGTTTTCTAATTTTTTTATTTCATCTCGAACTTTAGCAGCTTCTTCATAATTTTCTTCTTTTACTAATTCTTTTAACTTCTTCTTTAAATCTTCTAATTCACTATTACTCTGATTTTTAATATTGTCTTTTTCGCTATTTACTGTATTTTCTTCTTCAACTTTAGCTTTTTCTATTTTTCCAATTCTTCCTTTATGCCTGTTGCTTCCATGTAATTTGTTCATTAGACTATCTATTTCTGTTTCAAAAGTTTCATAGCACTCTGGGCAACCGAACTTTCCCATATTTATGATGTCTTCAAATGTTGAATTACATCCTTTACATCTTATTTCATCATGTGTATTCATTAAAGATAACATATCTGTATTTGTAAAATCTTCTAAAAATCCTCCTAAAAAACTTGAAAAATCAATTGGCATGTTAAATCCAATATCTGTTATTCCTAGTTTTTTACTACATTCTTCGCATAAATTCATTTCCTCTTTTACACCATTAATGTTTCTTAAGTATTTTACATTTGCATTATTCTTTCCACAATTATCACATTTCATTTTTATCATTCCTTTCCTTTTTAATCTAAATTTAAAAGCATATTTTTAAAAATTTTTGCTCTTATCGTATCTCTTACATCTTTATTAAGTGTAAGAACGTTATCACTTGTTGCAACTTTTAGTAGTTTAGCCTCTTTGGGGCTTATTAAATCATAAGTTAAAAAATCACTAAGTAAAATATCAACTTCACTTGCAGTAATTTGATTTTGTATATTATTTATTATATGCATTAAGTATTCTGACTTATCTAAATTTATTTTTTTTATTTTTATACAGCCTCCACCACCTCGCTTGCTTTCAACATAATAACCTTGTGATGGTTTAAATCTTGTTGATATTACATAATTTATTTGTGATGGAACACAATTGAATTTTTCCGCTAAATCGTTTCTTTGTATTTCAATATATTGATTATCTTCAAATAAATCTTTTATAAATTCTTCAATTAAATCTGATACTCTCATATTTTCCTCCTTTATTTTGATTTGACTTTGACTTTCTTTGACCTTAATTATAATTATACAATGTTTATTCAGTTTTTCAATTTCTATTTTTGACGTTTTTTTGCAATTTTATTTCCTTTATTCTATTTTTTCTTACTTTTTCTTTATTTTTCTTCTTTTATTTATCTTTTTTTGTCATATCTTCTAATTTTTTTACTATTTCTTTTTGTTCTTTGGGTGTCACCCATGAAAAAAATGATGATACAAATTCTCCATATTGTGTGGCATCTTCGCCTATTTCTTTATTTTTATTATTCTTATTATCCATAATAACTCCTAAACCATAAAAAATGTACACATTTCTATTATGTGCACATTTTTTTATTTTATACATATTTTTATTATTGATTTGTATCTGTCTTTTTATCTTCTCCACCAGATGACGTTGTATTTGAACTAGGTGTAGCTGGTGTACTTGGAGATGAAGTATTTGTAGTTGGTGGTGTACTTGGTGTATTCGGTGTACTTGTAGTAGTATTTGTTGTAGTTGTGTTTGTTGTAGTTGTATTTGTTGGCTTACTTGTTGTAGTATTTGTAGTTGTTGTGTTTGTAGTAGTAGTTGTTGTTGTTGTATTTGTATTTTCTTGTTCAGCTGTTTCCTTTGTATGAATTGTACATACTTCTGTTATGATCTTACCTGATCCAGATGTTTTTGTTAAAGCTTTCCATAATCCTAATTTTTCTTTTGGAACAGTTACACCATAATTTTGTTTCTTTGTTTTTGGGCAATATTCTGTTGCTAGTTTTTTTGATTCTGTACAAATTTCCTGTACTCCATGCCCTTCACATTTTGGTGGCATATTATCTTTTGTAAACATCTCTGTATAAGTTGACTTACAACCTGATTCTGCTAAACATCCACTTACCTTACATACTTTTGCAGTAACTATTCCATCTGGTTTAGTAAACCTTGCTGATTTTTTTCCTTTATGTATACTTGTCATTACGCTATCCCATAAATCTCCTGCTGGGTTTGTTGTTGCACCACCTATATAATCTACATGCTCTGGTTTGTCATATCCATACCAACATGCTGCAGCATAATATGGTGTGAAACCACAAAGCCATCTATCTTTTTCATCGTCTGTTGTTCCTGTTTTTGCTGCAACATCAATTCCAGAAATTGCACAGTATGTTGCTGTACCACCTGATTTTAATGGTTCTTGTAAAATGCTTGTAGTTAAATATGCATTTTGTTTTGATATTGCCCTTGTTCTTGTTTGATTTGGAGTCATTACAACATTTCCATTAGCATCTTCTACTTTAGTATAGAATGTTGGTGTAACACATTCTCCACCATTTGCTATTGTACCATACGCAACTGCCATTTCTAATGGACTTATTCCATGAGATAATCCACCTATTGCTAATGGAAGTCCCTCATCATTATAAAGATCACTTTCTCCACTTTTATATAATGTAGTAATTCCCATTTTTCTTAAATAGTCTATAGATTTACTTGGTGTTAATTCTTTCATAATTTTTACTGCTGGTATATTTTGAGATGTTCTTATGAAATCTCTAATACTTACTAATCCATGGAAACTATTATAGTTCTTTGGTTTGTAATTTCCAAATGCTGTTGATGCATCATCATATACTGTTGATGCTTGAATTACTTTTGATTCTAAGCCTGGTGCTATTACTGATATTGGTTTCATTACAGAACCTGTTTGTCTATAACTTTGTGTTGCTCTATTTAGTCCTCTTGATTCTTTTTTCGTTCCAAGTTCTCCAGCAACTCCTAAAACATTTCCTGTTTTATAATCTATTACTGCCATACCTGCTTGTGTTTTAGCTCCTGTTGCTTTAGAAGTACGTTGATATGTAGATGTTTTTGCAAATTCTTTCTCCATTGTTTCTTGAATTTTTGTATCTACTGTTGAATATATAGTAAGTCCACTGCCATATACATAGTTTTCTGCAATTTCTCTTCCTACATTTTTTTCTTCCATAACCTGTTCAATTACTTGATTTATTACAGCGTCTGTATGATATGAATATACTGTTCCACCGCTTGTTTCTGATTTTTTGAAGGTTAAGCCCTTTTCTACCTTCGCAACAGCTTTATCATAATCTTCATTTTTTTCTATGTATCCTAACTCTTTCATTTTTGAAAGAACTGTTAAGCATTTTGTTTTTATTCTTTCATCTCTGGCTTCTTTTGTATCTGTATCTGAATATAGTTTATATGGGTTATAATAATTTGGTGAACTATTTATTCCGGCCAAGAATGAACATTCTGCTAAGTCTAAATCTTTTGCACTTTTATTAAAATAATATTCTGCGCCAAGTTCAACACCATGTAAGTTTCCTTCTCCTCCAACATATAAAATATTTAAATATAATTCCAATATTTGACTTTTTGAAATCATTCTTTCTACTTGGTATGCTTTTGCCCATTCTTTAACTTTTCTCATTATACCTTCTATACCTGAAACTTCATCATCTTTGGTTATGTTTTTTACTAATTGTTGAGTTATTGTACTTCCACCGTAAGAACTATTTCCAAATATTTTGCCAATTATTGCTCCACCTGTCCTTTTAAAGTCAACTCCGTCATGCTCGTAAAATCTTTCATCTTCTATTGCAACATATGCCTTTGGTAGATATTCTGCCATTTGATCTAGTGTAATTATTTTTCTTTTTTCGTCACCACTTAAATCTGCTATAACTTTTCCATTTTGATCTACTATTTTAGAATTTGATGCAGATATTACTAAATCTTCTTTTGTTATTTCAAAATCATCACCAAACACTCCAAAGAATAGTGCTGCGACAACTCCTGCTCCAATTACACATAACAATAAAAATAGAACTACTAATATTTTTAAAAATAAAATTAACTTTGGATGTTTTCTTTGCTTTTTCTTATTTTTGTCCTTCTTTTTGTCTCTTTTTGGTTTTCCTTTCTGATTTTTGTCTTCTGCTCTTTTTACATCTGTTGTTTTGTATTTTTTAGTCTTGTCTATACTCTCATCTTTTTTTTCTTTTTTATATTCATGCTTTGCCATAGTTTTCCTCCTTGCTAAATTTCTAAAATTTAACAATTATATTATAGTATACTTTTGTAAAAAAATAAAGCTTTTGTCGAAATTTCATAAAATTTTACCATTAATTCCATATAAAGCTTCTATCTCTAGCTTGTCATCCTTTATTTTATTTTGAAAATCATAGAATGGTATATTTTTGTAAAATTCTGCTTCATATAAATGTTTAGCATAATATTTTTGAATATTTCCATCATAGTTGTGTATAATGCTAGGATTTATAACTATTTCGTAATCATTTATTACCATTCCATTAAATCTCTTTTTTTCTATTTTCATGTTACCATTTACGTTTACTATTATTGCTTCATCAAAAATAATATACTTGTTAAGTAGCTCTTTTGGAAAATCAATATTTAAAATTATCTTTGATTTTAGTAAGCTTTTCTTTTTGTTATTTGTTACTGTAATCCTTAAACCTTGTTCTTCATATATTTTGTCTTCTATTTTTTTGAATTTATCTATATGATTTGTTACTATGTTTAATGTTTTATATTCATTTGCAAATGTTTTTAAATTTTCTATGGTATAATCTGTTAAATCATTTACTAATACTGATATTGGAGTTTCTTCTTTTTTCATCTCTTTGTGTTTTATTATATAGTCTAATATTTTATCAGAAATTGCTTCAAATAGCCATTTTCCATCTACTATGTCATATCCATATGTATATAGTATGTTTTTGTATGTTTTATTTTCGAGTATTTCTTTACTTAATACTATTTTTTTGCTCATTGTTTTTTCTAGTATTTTATGGGTTTTTTGTGCTAATTTTATTGATTGCTTTTCTTTTAGTTCATCAGATTTGTTTATTGGTATGAATAACTTATTTTCTTCTATTTTTATTATTTTTAAAGTTTTTTCCATTAGTCTTGGCTTGTCAGTTTTTTCTATATAATACATAAAATCACCCTTTATACTTTTTATTTAAGTATATGGGTGATTTTTGGGATTTAGAACATATACATTTTACTGTTAACAAATTTATCAATCCTCTTTCTCTAAATCTTTCCACATTTCATCTAAATTAGTATATCCTTTGCTTAATCCTATTCCTTTTTCTGCATCTTCAATAGATTTTATAGTTTCTGCATTTAGTTTTGGTACTTTTATTTCAAATGGAATGCTTTCAGTTAAGATTATTTGTCTTAATAACATATTGATAACATTTGTAAAATTTGTTCCAAGATAATCAAGAGTCTCTTTGGCTTGTTCTTTTATTTTTTCATCTACATTAACATTAATTGTAGCCATAATATCACCTCCACAATATATTATATGTATATTATAACATATTATGTATATATTATCAATATATTATATGTATTTTTTGTATTTTTTATTCAAATATGCTTTTAAACTCTAAAGGTATTTATTTGAGAAAATTTGAATGTTTTTGTATGGTTTAAATAACAATTCTACAAATATGTTGCTTCTGATATTCTTAATCCTGCTCCATATATCAACATAAATATTGTTTTGTACATATAATTATCATATGTATTAAAAAAGACATTAAGTTCTTCATCGCTTAATATCTTCGGTAATTTTCGCTTCTTTTTATACATTGGTATTTGCTTATAATTTATCGGCAGGTCCAATACTACATCATACATAAATCGTATTACACTGTTGTAATAGTTTGAACTTCGTTCACTTATTTTTTTCGTTTCTCTTAAGTATTTCATTAAAAATTCTCTCAATTCCTTTGTTGTCACTTCTTCCATTGGTTTTCCAAAATATTCCAATACCTCTTTCGCTTTTCTATAGTATGCATCTTTTGTATAATGCGAGAATCCTCGCATTTCCATGTCTTCCTTTAATTTTGCTAATACTTCTTCCTTAGACATAGAAAAAACCTCCTTATAAAATAATTTTTGTGATTACTTCACATAATTATTTTACAGGAGATTTCAAGTATTTTCAAGTGTTACGCTGTTTTTTAATATTATTTTTTTATATTTTAGGCGATTGTCTACATTATCACGACCACTGCGCCAGCAGTTTAGTACCGTGACACACGCAGTTTAGTACAAATATTAGACTTTTAATATTTAAAGTGTATTTTATAATTGTTCAATAGATGTTGAATATATTTTAATCTATGAAATTCTTTTTTTATCATTTGATATTTATATTACTCTATTTCTAATTTTGAATCATTTTCTAAGAATCCAACATTAGAATTCAAGCATACAACAGGTCTTAAGCCACAACTATCCAAATCAGGATCTGTCCCGGCCAGTTCCGCCATTTACCAGTTATTATTACACTTCCCTTACTTTCATACCTTGTAACACTCGGGGTTAAAGTGAAGAAAGTTTCTTTCCAATCACCAGTCGCGTAAAATACCGGATTTATTTCTTCTGGGAATTTAATAAAATTCCCTTCTGCATTAATAATGTAACCATTTTCATTAAATTTTACAGAATAATTAGTATCATATATTAAATTATATGAATTTAATATTAATTCAATAGTTGGACCTCCTATAGCAAAGTCTGCATTATCTCCTGAAAAACTATTCCAAAATGTTGTATTCAACAAAAAAGCAGACATAGAACCAATTTGTTTCAAGTAACTCTGATAATAACTATCTTCACTTGAAAAATATGAATCAAAATTCCCATTAATACTAATAAAATCAAAAAAACTTTTATTCAATTTTTTTAATTTATCATTATTTATTTTCTTTAAATCTTGATAATCAAATTTGCTATAATCTAAATATATGCCACCTTCTTCATAACCTTCATAAACCACACTTTCTCCATTTAATTTAGGAACATCATAATATTTTATAAAATCACTTGCTATCAAATATACATTTTCATTATCAGCGTATAATATTTTCCATACATCAACTGCATCTGATTCACAAGTATAATTACTTACTTCCATTCCTATATATTTTTCTGGATTTGAAATTATATCTTCTTTTGTAACTACGTTTTTATTATCATTTGGTTTAACTCGTGCTACTGTATCGCTCCATGTAATTCCTCCGTTTTCGTCTATTGTTCCTGTTACTGTGTATGATTTTGTTTTTAATGTTATTGTATAATTCTTTTTATCTACTGTTGATGAAGATAACAATTGATTATTTCTTTTTTTGGCGTTATCTACTGCATCATATGCTGCGTCTGCCACTACCTTTCGAATGTTATTTTCACTTGTTCCGTCTCCTTCTACATAAGTATTATTATAATAATTTAATAATGCCTCTTGCACTTCCATTGCTATTTCATCTTTTGCTCCTGCTATTGCATCTTTTTGCGCTGCCTCCGTTGCTTTTTGCGGTGCACTATTATTTCCAGACAACATTGCAATTGTTACTCCCGCAAGAATTAGAAGCACAATTATAGTTATGACTAATGCTATTAATGTAATTCCGTTTGCTGTTCCTTTTAATTTTGCTTTTAACTTTGTTTAACATTTTTTAACTCCTCCTTTTTAATTTTTTATTCTTTATTTTTTATTTAAAATTTAAAGTAATATATTTATTTTATGAAATATATTTTTTACCATATATTAATAAATATAACTTTAAAATATTAATAACTATTATTTTTTAAAACACAAAAAGATAGCCTCACTCAAGCATACCTATAATATGTTTGAATAATGCTATCTTTATAATTATTTATTTTATTTAAAAAAATGTTCTCAAAATCTACTACTACACCTTTTATAGTGCAGTTTAACCCTATCTTATTTATTTTTGTAAATATGCTTGTGTGTGTGTGTGTGTGTGTACTCCTGCAAGGGTTTGAGCCATTTGTTTCATTATTATTCTCCTTCTCTTTTGTTTTCTTTATTATATATTACCTTACTCCTGTTTTCAACTCTTTTTTTATTACATTTATATTACATGTATTCCTTTTTGTGGTCTAAAATTTATCATACTAGTTCCCTCCTGTTGTCCCTAATGTATCGCTCCATGCAATAGCACCTTTCTCGTCTATTGTTCCTGTTACTGTGTATGATTTTGTGTTTAATGTTATTGTGCAATTCTTTCTATCTACTGTTGATGAAGATAACAATTGACTATTTCTTTTTTTGGCGTTTTCCACTGCAGTGCTTGCTGCTCCACTTACTACTTCTTGGACGCTCTTTTCTTTTGTTCCATCTCCTTCTACATAAGTATTATTGTAGTAATTTAATACTGCCTCTTGCACTTCCATTGCTATTTCATCTTTTGCTCCTGCTATGGCATCTTTTTGTGCTGCTTCTGTTGCTTTTTCTGGCGCACTATTGCTTCCAGAAACCATTGTCATTGTTACTCCCGCAAGAAGTAGCAACACAACTATTGTTATAACTAAAGCTATTAAAGTAATACCTCTTTCTTGTCTAATTTCACTAAAAATTTTCATGTTTTATATTTCCTCCTCTTTTGTATTCCAATTATTCCTTTTTAATGTATCAATAAATTGAAAAATTGTCAAGATTGTTGAAAAATTTCAAGATTTTTATAAACTTTTTTACAATATTATATCCCTTTTCAACATCTTATTATTAACAATGCCAGTTCCAATAAATTTATCATTATTATATATTTTATAAACTCCATCTAATTTTTCCAAAGTCAATTTAACACCATTTAAAAATAATTGAAGCTTTCTATTGTTTAATTCAATTTTTTGTTCATCTTTAAAGATATTTTCAACAGATAAAAAATGTTGCATTACAAAATTTTTATCATCAATATTTTTTTCTAGTTCTTCAATTGTAACAGTATCTTGCAAACAAAATTCTCCAACTTGTTTTCTTTGTAATTCTTTCATAAAGCCAACTGTTCCAAGTTTTTTAGCAATATCTTCACATAGACTTCTTATATATGTACCTTTAGAACAACTAACTTCAAAGTCAATTTGCTTTAATTTTTTATTAAAATTCAATAATTCTATATTATAAATTTCTATATCTCTTGGTTCGATCTTTACTTCTTGACCTTTTCTTGCATACTCATATAATTTTTTTCCATTAACTTTTATTGCAGAATACATTGGTGGCATTTGTTTAGATTTTCCAATAAATGTTTGAATGGCTTCTTCTAAATTTTCTTTAGTCAAAATTTCTTCATTTACTTCTTTTTCTTCAATAATTTCTCCTTCTGAATCTGCTGTTGATGTTTTTTTCCCTAATTCTAATTTTACTATATAAGTTTTATCATGATTTATTAAATATTTAGAACATAAAGTTCCTTTTCCAATAAGCAATGGGAGAACTCCAGTTGCCATTGGATCTAAAGTTCCTGTATGCCCTACTTTTTCATTAAATATTTTTTTTACTTTATATACCACATCATGTGATGTGCATCCTTTTTCTTTATTAATTAATATTATTCCATCCATTTTAACCTCTTTAATAAAAAGCTAATTATTAATAATTAGCTTTCATCAAATTTATAGTACCTTTTTTATTTCTTTTAAAAGCTTTTTCTTCACTTCTTCTATAGTTCCACTAACTAATGCGCCTGCAGCTCTAGGATGTCCACCGCCACCAAACATTAAGCAAACATCAGAAACATTAACATATTCTGTAGAACGCAAAGAAACTTTGTAGTCATCACTTCCATCTTCTTTTTGTCTAATAAAAATTGAAACTTCAACACCATCAATGTCTCTTCCTAATTCTACCAATCCTTCATGGTCACCTGGCTTAGCACCTACTTCTTGTTCATCATTTTTATCTATGTATGAAAAAGTAACTTTCCCATTTTCTAAAATTTCCATTCTGTCCATTACCTTTTTTGCTAACTCAAAATGGGCTCTAGATACAGTTTGTAAAACTCTTCTATATATGTCTGATACATTTACACCTTTTCTTAATAACTCTGCTGTAAACTCGAAAGTTTCAGCTGTTGTTGCAGGATATTTGAATCCACCTGTATCTGTAATAATTCCAGTAAGCAAGCAACTACCTATTTCTTTGGTTATATTGATATTGTAGTAGTCAAATATACCTGCTAAAATTTCACAACAAGCTGGAGAAACAGGATTTACATAGTTAAAATCTCCGAACATATTATTACTTCCATGATGATCAATAACAATTGTTCTTTTTGCATTTTCGAAATATTCACTACCCATTAATCTTTTTAAAGTTGCGCAGTCCAAAGATATAGCCAAATCATAGTTTTTTACATCTGATGATTCTTTTATATCTTTTGTACCTGGCAAAAATTTAAATATTTCGGCATATTCTGGGATTATAACATCAGGTTTTTTTCCTAAACTTTCTAATGCTAATTTCATAGCTAAACTACTTCCTACTGCATCTCCATCTGGTGATTCATGTGTTAAAATAACAATACTTTCTGATTTTTGTATTTCTTTAAAAATTTCATCTAATGTCATAGACTTTTCCTCACTATTCTTCCCCATTATTTTCGTGTTTTACGTCTTTCATAATATCTTTTAGTATTGAATCTATTTTTGCACCATATTCTAATGATTCATCTAATTCAAATATTATTTCTGGCGTATTTCTTAAATTAACTGTTCTAGCTAATTCTGATCTAACAAATCCTGCTGATTTTTTTAACCCTGCAAGAGTTTCTTTTAAATTTTTAGAATTTAAAATACTTACATAAACTTTTGCATATTTTAAATCTGCTGTTACTTTTACTTTTGTTACACTAATTAGTCCAGTAACGTTAGGATTTTTTAGTTTATTATCAATTATATTACTTATTTCTTTTCTGTATTCTTCATTAATTCTTTCAAATCTGTTATTATTATTTGGCATTTTTTGCCTCCTTTGTTTATCTTTATTATGCTTTGGTTTAGAAACCTATTTTTATCTTTTAATTTCTTCCATAATAAATGCTTCAATAGTGTCTCCAACCTTTATATCGTTGTAATCTTCAATTTGAGCACCACATTCAAATCCTTTTGAAACTTCTTTAGCATCATCTTTAAATCTTTTTAGTGTTGCTAAATGTCCTTCATGTATAACAACATTGTCGCGAATAATTCTTACTCCTGCATTTCTTTCAAGTTTTCCTGTAAGTACAAAGCATCCTGCAATTGTACCAACATTAGAAATTTTAAATGTTTCTCTAATTTCTGCTGTTCCAATAAGTTTTTCTTCAAATTTTGGAGCAAGCATTCCTTTTAATGCTGCTTCTACATCTTCTATTGCTTGGTATATAACTGAGTATTGTTTTATTTCAACTTCCTCTTTTTCTGCCATATCTTTTGCAGATGGATTTGGTCTTACATTAAATGCTATTATTATTGCATTTGAAACTTTTGCAAGTGTTACATCTGATTCGTTTACAGCTCCTGCTGCAGCATGAATAACCTTTACTTTAGCTTCTTCATTTTGCAATTTTCCTAAAGATTGTTTTACGGCTTCTACAGAACCTTGAACATCTGCTTTTATTATTAAGTTTAATTGCTTTAATTTTCCAGCTTCCATTTGACTAAATAAGTTATCTAATGTTACTTTTGTTGTAGCATTTATGGCTTTTTCTCTAGCTTGACTCTTTCTTTTTTCAATTAAGTGTTTAGCTGTTTTTTCATCTTTTACTTCATAGAATGTATCTCCTGCTTCTGGAACTTCTGTTAATCCCATTATTTCAACAGGTGTTGATGGTCCTGCTGATTTTACTTTTTTGCCTTTGTCATCTTTCATTGCTCTAATTCTACCTATTGATGAACCAACAACTATTGTATCTCCAACATCTAATTTTCCTCTTTGTACTAACATTGTTGCAATTGCACCTTTAGATTTGTCTAGTCTTGCTTCTATAACTGTACCTTTTGCTTGTTTATTTGGATTTGCCTTTAATTCTAATACATCAGCTTGTAATAAAACCATTTCTAATAGTTGGTCTATGTTTTGACCTTTTTTTGCAGAGATTGGAACATATATTGTATCTCCTCCCCATTCTTCTGGTACTAATTCATATGCCATTAATTCTTGTTTTACTTTATCAACATTAGCATCTGGTAAGTCAATTTTATTTACAGCAACTACTATTGGAATTCCTGCAGATTTTGCATGGTTTATTGCTTCTATTGTTTGAGGCATAACTCCATCATTAGCAGCCACAACAAGTATTGCTATGTCTGTAATTTGAGCACCTCTGGCACGCATTGCTGTAAATGCTTCGTGTCCTGGTGTATCTAAAAATGTTATTTCTCTATCATTTATTTTTACTTTGTATGCACCTATTGCTTGTGTAATTCCTCCAGCTTCTCCTTCTATTACATTTGTTTTTCTTACTGCATCTAAAAGTGATGTTTTTCCATGGTCTACGTGTCCCATAACAACTACTACAGGAGGTCTAGCTACTAAATCTTCTTCTTTATCTTCAGAATCATCAAATAATATGTCTTCTTCTGTAACAGTTTCTTTCTTTATAGCTTTAACTCCAAATTCTTCTGATACTAAAAATGCAGTATCGAAGTCTAATTCATTATTTAATGTTGCCATTATTCCATAGCCCATTAATTTAGTTATAACTTCTGAAGCTGTCTTTTTAAGCTCTGTTGCTAAATCTTTTACTGTAATTTGTTCTGGTATTGTTATTTCTGTAAGTTTAAATATTTTTTGCTTACTTTTTTCTTCTCCATCTTTTTGTTTTTTCTTGCTTTTTCTGTTTCTTTGTGTTGACAAATCATAGTAGTCTAGCATACTTCCTTCACTATCATCATCAAACATACTAGACAATCTATTTGATTGTTTTAAACTTTTTAGTTTTCCTTCATCAAAGTTATTGGAATTTCCTTTTTTGTTTCTTCCTTTTTTGTTTGTTCTATTTTCATCAAATCTATTATTATTTTTTTGTTTATCTATAGATTTATTGTATTCTCTTATAGTTTCCTTTTCTGGAATTGTTTCTGCCATTATATTTTTGATATTTTTTTCTATTCCTTTTTCATCTAATGGTCTTCTTTGATTATTAAATCTTCCTCCATTATTATTCCCATATCCATTTCTATTATTATTAAATCTACCATTATTTCTGTTATTGTAATTATTTTGATTATGAGCATTTTGTCCTTGGTCATTTCTAAAATTATTATTTGGTCTTCTTTCTTTATTATCAAAATTTCTATTATTTTGATAATTTGAATTTGTTCTTTTTTGTTCTCTATTATCAAAGTTTTTATTATTTTGATGTGCTGGTTTTGTTTCTTCTTTTTTTGGCACTTCTTTTATATTAACTTCTGTTTTTACTTTAACTTCTACTGTCTCTGTTACCACGTTTTTGCTCTCTTCCTTTACTTCCTCTTTTTTTGTCTTTATTCCAAATAATTCATTTACAGTCATTGGTTTATTAGGTTTGTTTCTATATACAATATTAAAATCTTTGTTTTGTTTTCTTTCTACAAATCCAATGTTATTGTTTTTATTTACAGTATTTTGCTTTTCTTCTTTCTTTTTGGCTTGCTCATTATCTGATATTATTACTTCTCTTCTAATAATAACAGGTGCTTTTTCTTCGTCTTGTTTAGCTTTTTTGGCAGAATTGTCGTTCTTTACATTTGAATTTTGTTCTTGCTTTTTTTGAAAACTGTCTTCTATTTTTTTTGCTTCTTCATCAGTTACTCCACTCATATGAGTTTTTACATCAATTTTTAATTCATTTGCTCTTTCTATTATTTCTTTACTGGTTAAGCCTAGCTTTTTAGCTATTTCATGTATTTTTATCTTACCCAATAACTTCACCCCCATCATATATTCTTTTTATTTCTTTTGCTAAATTTATATCTTTTATAGCAAATGTTGCTTTATTTTCTTTTCCAATTGCTTTGCTTAATTCTTCTATGTTTCCATCTATTATAATTGGAATTTTATATTCATAGCACAATTTTTGGAATTTTTCTTTTGTTCTATCTGATGCTTCTATCGATACTATTATTAATTTTGCTTTTCTCTTTTCTATTTCTTCTTTTACGCTATCTGCTCCAAAAGATATTGTTCTTGCTCTTGCAGATAATCCGTAGTAAACCTAATATTTTTTTATTTATCAAGTATTACACCTCTTAAATCATTATATATTTCTTCAGAAATTTGAGTTTCAAAAGTTTTTTCTATTTTTTTTGTTTTTATAGCTTTTTCTAAACACTGTTGTGAATTACAAATATATATACCCCTGCCTTCTTTTTTGCCAGTTTTATCAATTGACATTTGATTTTGCTTATTCTTTACAATTCTTATTAAGTCTTTTTTATCCTTTTTTTGCATACATCCTACACAGGTTCTTTGTGGCATGTTTTTCATATATTTGTCCTCCTATAATATACTTGTGGTAAAGTTATTTTATTCTTCTTCTGCCTCATTATTTTCTTGATTTTGTGTTTCTGCTAACATTTGTCTAAATTGAGTTTCAGATTTTATATCTATTTTCCAATTTGTAAGTTTTGCAGCTAATCTTGCATTTTGCCCTGATTTTCCTATTGCTAATGATAATTGATCATCTGGAACTATTACTTGTGCAAATCTTTCTTCTTCTTTTATATCTGCAGCAAGTATTTTGGCTGGTAATAAACTTGCTGCTATATAAGTTGCAGGATCTTCGTTCCATTCAATAACATCTATCTTTTCACCATTTAATTCATTTATAACATTTTGAATTCTTACTCCTTTTTGGCCAACACATGAACCTACTGGATCTATGTTAGGATCTGGTGAATATACTGCAACTTTACTTCTATATCCTGGATCTCTTGATACACTTTTTATTTCTATTACGCCTTCATATATCTCTGGAATTTCGAATTCAAGTAATTTTCTAACAAAATCTGGATGACTTCTTGATACCAATACTTGTGGTGCTCCTTTTGCTCCTCTTTCTACATCAAGAACATAACCTTTTATTTTATCATTTACTTTATACTTTTCTGTTGGTATTTGTTCTTTTGTAGGCATTATTCCTTCAAGTTTTCCTAAATCCATTATTACTATATTTTTATCGGCTTTTTGGATTAATCCAGATACTATTTCCCCTTTTCTATCATTAAATTCTGTAAATATTATATCTCTTTCTGCTTCTCTTAATTTTTGTATAATTACTTGTTTTGCTGTTTGTGCGGCTATTCTTCCAAAGTTTTTTGGAACTATTTCTATTTCTACTTTATCTCCTACTTTTAAATCTTTGTTTATTTTTTGAGCATCTTTTAGGCTTATTTCCAGCACTTCATCATTTGCTTTTTTCATAACTTCTTTTATGCTATATACATGTGTTGCCCCTGTTTTTCTATCCATTTCTACTTTGACATTTTCTAATGAGTCAAAATTTCTTTTATATGCTGTTACTAATGCTGTTTCGATTGCCTCTAATAAGTATTCTTTTTTTATCCCTCTTTCTTTTTCTAATTCTTCTAAAGATAATATTAGTTCTTTATTATCTATTGCTTTCATTTTTATTCCTCCTTCTTTATTCCCAGTTATATACTGTTTTTATTTGTGCTATATTCTTTCTTTGAAGCTGAATTTCATTTTCTAATGTGACTGTTTGTTCATTAAAATTTTTTAATATTCCTTGATATTCTTTTTTTGAATTTTCGTCTTTTTTAAATAGTTTTACATGTATTTCTTTTCCTATGTTCTGCTCCAAATGCTTATCTTTTCTTAATATTCTTTCTACTCCTGGAGATGATATTTCTAAAAAATACTGCTCTTTTATATAATCTGCATTATCTAAATCATCCGTAATTTCATTATTTACTTTTTCACAATCGTCTAGATTAATTCCATCAGATTTATCTATGTATATTCTTAAAAAATAGCTTGATCCTTCTTTTGCATATTCTACATCATATAAATCATATCCTAATGCTTCTATTTTATTTTTTAGAAGTTTTTCTACTTTTTCTTCTATGCTCGCCATGTAACCTCCTTTTAAATTATACTAATTAAGAGTGGGATTTGCTCCCACTCTTCTGTTTTATTTATTGCTTTAATTATTATACCCAATTTTTGGTATAAATGCAAGGTTTTTTCACATTTTTTTAAATTTTTTGTTTTTCTAATTCTTCTTGTTCTTCATTTACATCTGAAATTTTAATATTTCTAACATGATTGATTTTTTCCCATGTTGTTTCTCTTTTAAATAAACATTTAAAGTTTATTAATAACCATGATCCTAAAAATAATGGATAACATAGAAGTCCTTTTATCATTGGCTTAATTGGTCTTTTATCTAATACCATAACAATAATTGCTGTAAATATTGGTAAGAAAAATGTTGGTAATACATATCTTATAACATTTTCTACTAATTCAATTGATGTCATTCCTTCTCCTGCATATAGTAAGAAGTTTACTAAAAGTAAAACTAATGTTGCAACAAACATTGGTATACTTCCAAGTATATATAAAACACCATCTAAGTTCATTAATGTTTTGTTTTCCTTTGTTGCAATTACTAATGGTTTTGTATATTTTGATAAACATTGGATATGTCCCACTGTCCATCTACTTCTTTGTGACCAGCTTTGTTTAAACCCTACTGGTTGCTCATCATATACTATTGCATCTGTTGCCCAACCTAATCTTTTTCCTGCAATTATTCTTTTTAATGAAAATTCAATATCTTCTGTTAGTGTTTCTGTATCCCATCCATTTGGTTTTACTACATCAAATCTAACCATAAATCCTGTTCCGTTTAGCAATGGTGATAATCCTATATTGTATCTTGCTAAATGATAGAATCTATGTAGTGTCCAATAAAATATTGCGTATCCTGCAGTAATCCAACTGTCTGTAGGATTTTTTATATCTCTATATCCTTGTACTACATCTTCTCCTTGGCATAGTTTTTTGTTCATATTTTTTATGAAATTCTTGTCTACAATGTTGTCTGCATCAAATACAAAAAATGCATCATATGGAGCGTTTTCTTCTATTTTTTGTTTTAGAAACCAGTTTAAAGCATATCCTTTTGTTTTATTTATTTCATCAAATCTTTCATATACTATAGCTCCAGCTTCTTTTGCTACTTTTGCTGTATTGTCTGTGCAATTGTCTGCTATTACATATATATCATATAATTCTTTATTGTAGGTTTGATTTTTTAAACTTTCTATTAAATTAACTACTACTGCTTCTTCATTGTGTGCTGGTATAATTGCCATAAATCTATGGTCTTTTTCTATTTTTAAAGGCTTATCTTTTAATTTTACTAAAGAACATAGGCTTATTGTTATTTGATAAATCCAAAATATTGTTAATATCCATACTAATGCTTCTTTTAGTATATATAAATATTCCATTTTATACCCCTCTTTTTTTTTAATAATATTTCTTATCTAATATTATTATGCCATCTTTTTTATTATACTATTATTTCCAAATTTATGCAACCATTTTTTGGAATTTTCTTTTTAGACTTATTTATAAATGAATATTGGTGGAGGTGAGGAGAGTCGAACTCCTGTCCATAACACTTTCCACAAAAACTTCTACAAGTTTATTTTGTCTTTTTTATTCATCTAATTTTCGCCGGCAAACAGGCTAAAATTAAATATAGCTTTTTAGAATACCCACTACTTTAAAAGCAAAAGCAGTTTCGTTTCCCACAAAATCGGCACTTTATCTAAATATGTGGGTTATTTAGTAAAGTGTAGCTGCACTTAGGCAGCTAATGCTAATTCTTCTTTATCAGCGTTTATTTTTAATTTTCGCTTTTTTATAGTGGCCAAAGCGACCATCCACTACTTGCTATTTTTACTTCTAGTGCAATGTCGAAACCATTACACCCCCATATTGATTTAACCTATTTAATTATAGCATTTTTAAGAGTTTTTGTCCATTACTATTTTTATTTTACTCTATATTTTAATAAAAATTCTTTATCTATATTATTTACTCTAAAACTATCTCTACATTTGGAAATAGTTTTATTTATTGTAAATTTATTTAAATGATGTTGTTTCAAATATTCAAATGCTTGGCTCTTATTTTTTATTACTATTTCGCACATTAACCATGCAACTGCCATGTTTACATAGTATTCTTCTTCATTATAAAGTGAGTTAATTATTTCAAATATCTCTGTCAAATTTTCATTTTCTGTATAATTAAATAATATTCTAACTCCAATTCTTCTAACAAATGGATTTGCGTTTTTTAAATATTCTTTAGCTAGGTCTAAATATTCTTGTTCCTTCCCTTTTATTTTAAAAGCCATTGCATCTACTGTTGACCAATTATCAATTTTTAAGTTGGATAAATAATACTTTTTTGTTTTAATATCATCAATTTTGTTTATTAAAAATACATTAATTAGAGTATTTTCATAATACTTATTATTAAAATAATTTAAATAACTTAAGTAATTTCCCTTTGCAATCTCTTTTGCAATAATTCTTAATTTTGGTATTGGAATTGCAAGTATTTTCATATTTGTATTAACAGTTTTTTTGGTAAACTCTATTTTTTCTAATCTTTTTATAGAATTTAAATATTTATTAAATTCTTCTATATCTTTTTTATTCCATTTTTCTTTTATAAACTCCATTTTATTCCTCTTTTATATACTATAGTTATAATGTCACAAAAGCAAGTGCACTATACACACTTGCTTTTAGTTTTTTATTCACATTTAAAATATGATTCTGTTCCATTATATTTGCTTCCTAATACAACTACATAGTCTTTACAACCTTGTGGTAAAGTAACTATAAATTGTCCTTTATAAATTCCTGGTTTTTTTGCATATTCCCTACTTGAAGTATTTGTAGTTGTTAAAATGTAAGTGATGTCATTGTATTTTACTGATCCACCATCTAATCCTTTTACAGCAGTACTTACATCTATAGATGTTCCTATTGTTCCTTCATCAAATGTTAATTTTGATAAATCTACTTCATAGTCTATTACAGTCCATTCTGTATTTGCTTTTGGATCTTGATATTTGTAAAAACTTTGTCCATTGCACCAATCTTTTACTATTTTTGTAGCTTCATCACCTCTTGTAACTTTTGTTACTCTTACTGGTACATCTGTATAGTCAGTGTTACTATATTTTTCAGAAAGATATTTAGATACATATTTAGATGCTAATCCCCATTCTCCTAGCTTAAGTGGATTTTCTAATGTTGAAGCTTTTGCACCTTCTGAAGAAGTATCTGTTATTACTTCATTTGTTGTTGCATTTTCCTCAGTTGTATTTCCATAAGTTTCATTGCTATTATTTGTAGTGTTTTCTGTCATTCCGCTTTCGCTTGTCACATTTTCTCCTGCTGTAACATTTTCTACAGTTGCTTGATTGTTTCCATTGTTATTTTGTAAATTGTTAATTGTCATAAATGCATATGTTCCTCCTGCAGCAATAATTATTACTAGAATAATTATAATTACCATAAGTGCATTACTTTTGTTTTGACCTTGATTTGGATTTGTGTATTGTGTTTGATTTACATTTTGATTTTGAGCTGGATTTGTATTTTGAGTTTGATTTACGCTTTGGTTTTCATTTGAATTTTGGTTTTCATTTTGGTTTTCTTCCATTTTTTTACCCCTTTCATTTTTTATTTTCTGTATAATTTAATCATATTATTTTAAATTTGTAAATATTATTTTTATATTTTATTCACTTTTTTTCTAAATTTTCATAATATTAATTGGGTGATTTTTATGAGTATTGTTCCTACTAATATTACATATAATTCTACTATTTTACGCCAGAATTTAATTGATTTAGTTAGGAATTTTCCTTTTTTGAATTTACAATCTATTGGTAATAGCCTTTTGGGTGATGATATTTTTGCTGTAAAACTTGGCAAGGGTCCTAAACAAGTTTTTTATTCTGCAAGTATTCACGCTAACGAATGGATTACAAGCGTTGTTCTTATGAGATTTATTGAAGATTATGCAAATGCCTATGTTTCTAATACAAATATTTATGGATATAATGTTAGAAATTTGTTTAATTCTGTTTCTATTTTTATTGTTCCTATGGTTAATCCTGATGGAGTAAATTTAGCAACTAGCTCTTTACCTAGCAATTCTGTTGCTTTTGAGCAGGCTTTAGCAATTTCTAATAATTATCCTGATATTCCTTTTCCTACTGGTTGGAAAGCAAATTCGAGAGGTGTGGATTTAAAAATATACCAACCTATTCATATTTTTGATATTCTCCATTTTGATAAATAAACTTGTCTCCTTTTTTAACTGTTTCATACAAACTTGGTGGAAATTCTACTTCTTCAATTCCTTCTATGCCTACACCCTCTTTATTGTTTAAATCATATAACCAAATTCTCCCTGAATATTTTTCATCTGCTTCATATATATGTCCTTCAACTCTCTTGCTATCTAAATATTCATGTTGTTCTTCTATTTTTTCTTTAATCATTCTATTTATTTCTGTTTCAACACACTTTGTCCCCTCTTGATCTAGTACAAAATCCATATCATTTTTCCTTAATACGCTTCCTAAAGTAACATCTTCTGGTAATTCTTCTTTTGATTTTGTAATTACTTGATGATTTTTCCCTGATTCACAAATGCATAAATTAAAAGAATTACTATTATTAGAATTTACAGCATAGATATAATACATTTCACCTTTATCTTTAGTTTTTAAAGCATAATTTTGTAAGATATTTGCTCTTTCCAGTAACATTTCGTTTCTATATTTTAAAATTATTTTTTTGTTATCTATTTCTAAATTTTCTGCAAGTAAATTATTCCAAGTATTATTTGCTACAGGATTTTCGGGATTAGTACTTAAATTTTTTTCTAAATAATTTGATAATTCTTTTATAAAATTTTGCACTAAATTTTTCTCCTTTAAATTATTAAATAAATCATTTACTAAGTCTAAATTCAATATGCAATCACTCCTTCGTTTTTTTGTTTTTATAATGGAAATATACTACCTGATTTAATAGTATTAAGAAATAAACTTAAGAGTAATTATATATTGTTTGACATAAAATTACAATATCTTTATTGTAATTTTGTAAATTTTTTATACTTACAAACTTTTTTAGTTACTTTATAAGAGTTTAAAGTACCATAATTATTCTTCTGCATGGCTTTCTCCGGTAGCATAATCAATAATTATTCCTGGTTGAACATTATAACAATAAACATTAAAATGAACTCCTTTACCGGAATCTTCAACTGACCATGCTTCCATTTCTACTCCACTTGCCAAAAGATTATTATCCTCAAAAATAGGTGTTACTCTATATAAAACATGATCTTTTTTATTTTCATTTATGTATTCAGCTACTTCATTTTCAAAAGGTAACATCCCCTCTGTATTTAAATACCTTGTCCCAGTTATCAAATTGTTTTTATTTGCATTTTCTCCTGCAAGTTGCCACCCAATTAGATGGCAACGATTATATAAATATTTATCCTTTATTAAATTATCATATCTTTTTTGTACCCATCCAGATAGATCTTTAACATTTCCTATTTCTCCACGTTCTTCTCCTTCTTTTGGCATAATTTCTTTGCAAATATTTGCGTAAGCTACCCCGCTTCTTCCTAAGTTATCCCATTGACTATATTTTTCAAATGTTTTAGTTGTATAATCTTTTTCTGTAAAATATGGAATATTATTGTTAATTTCAACATAAGGCTTGCCTTCATATTCTGGAATTGTAGATAAGTCAATTATTATATTTTGATTATTTATATTATAATCACTTACTGAATTGCTTGGTGTATCATTTTGGTTTATATATTCATAAATTGAAATACAAATTAATATGACTACTGCAAAAATGCATTGCCATATATTTAGTTTTAGATTTTTCTTTTTTCTTCCCATAAAATTTTACCTCTTTTGTTTTTTGTTATTTTATCATTAAAATTTTAATTTCTCAATATTTGTTTACAGTATTATAAAAAATTTATATCTATCCTTTGTATTCACCACCATTTATATGCATAACTTGACCTGTAACATATGAAGAATCATCACTTGCTAAGTAAATAAATAATGGCGCTATTTCATATGGATGACCTGCTCTGCCCATTGGTGCATCTGAACCAAGCGTTGGTATTTTTTCTGCTTCCCAACATGCTGGTTGTAATGGTGTCCAAAATACCCCTGGTGAAACTGCATTTACTCTTATATTTTTTTCTGCTAAATTTGTTGCAAGTGACCTTGTAAATCCTACAATTGCTCCTTTACTTGTTACATAGTCTATTAATTCTGGCTCTCCTTTAAATGTAGTTATTGATGTTACATTTATAATACTTGCACCAGGTATCATATGTTTAAGTACCCTTTTAGTTAAATAAAACATTGAATATATATTGGTTTTCATTGTTAAATCAAATTGTTCATCTGTTATATCTAATAAACTTTTTTGTTGATATTGTACTCCTGCATTGTTTACCAGAATATCAATTTTACCAAACTTTTTCATTGTTTCATCTACAATTTTATCACAAAAATTTTTTTCTTTAATATCCCCTGATAATAGTAAGCACTTTCCTCCCATTCTTTCAATAAATTCTTTTGTTTCTTCTGCATCTTTATGTTCGTCATAATATACAATTACAACACTAGCTCCCTCTTTTACAAATCCTACTGCAACTGCCCTTCCAATTCCTGAATCTCCTCCTGTTATGATCGCTACTTTATTATATAATTTACCAGCTGCTCGATAATATGGATTGTTAAATATAGGCCTTGGTGTCATTAAATATTCCATTCCTGGCTGTTTGTCTTGATGTTGTGGTGGAAATTCTAATTTATATTCTTTGCAAATCAATCCATAACCTTCATCATTTATGTATTTTAATCCATAATCATCTTGCCCATTATTATTTGAAGTATAATATTTATAATTCATTCTTTTCACCTCTTTTATTTATATTCTAAATAAAAGATTTTGTGAATTTTTCTTTCTCATTTATTAATTCTTCAATTTTGCTAAACTCATCTAAGTTTTCATTAATAGAATTTAACTTTGAAAAATTAAAATATATATACACATTTTTGTCTTTATCAATTTCAATTTTATTGATTAATCGATATAAATATATTTTATCAATTTGCTCTAATTTCAAAAAATTTTCTATTAATTCATCTAATTCTTTTTCTTCTTT
>CANRHX010000015.1 GCA_947630545.1 uncultured Clostridia bacterium | reverse complement strand
AGCAACTTACAGACTAGTTTTTTATTCTGAAAGTTGCGACACCAAGTATCTCTAAATTAATATAATGCAAGGTCTGGTTAGCCTAAACCTGGCACCAGTGGCACAAAATGTGTCAACCAAACCCGGAACCAATGACACAAAATACGGAGCCCTTGACACGAGTTTTATTTTAATTCCACAACAGTCACACCCATTTCGCCTTCGCCAAAAGTTCCCATCCTAAAACTTTTAACATGAGGATTGCGTTTTAAAAACTCATGAATGCCATTTTTCAGTTTTCCAGTACCCTTTCCATGAACAATTCTAATAGTTTGAAGTTTAGCCAAAGCACAGTCATCTATAAACTTATCAATAATTTGAGTTGCATCAAGTACAGTTTCTCCAATAACATTAATTTCTGAATTTATAGTTCTAGATTTTGAAATTTTATAGCTATAAGAAGATTTAGAGTCCTTTTTACATAATTTACTTTTTTGCAAAAACTTAATATTAACATTCATTTTCATACTTCCTATTTGAACTAGAACTTCGTCAGATTTCGATACATTTGAAAGAACAATTCCTTCTTGATTTAAGTTAGAAACAAAGACTTTCAAATTAGGCTTTATTTCAGATTTATCAATCGAATTTGACTCATCATTAATAAAATTAGATGAATTAGAATTAGTAGTTATAGAAGTATTCTTAATTTTTTCATTTAAAGAATTTCTAATATTGTTCAATTCTTTAGAAGATGAAGTAGAAGAAGCTTGTTTAATTATTTCATTTACATCTTCTTTAGCAGATAATAAAATGCGTCTTGCATCTGATTTTGCATTATTTATAATTTCATTAACTCTTTTAGTTTTATCATCATTTTCTTTTTCTAATTTTTCTTTCAATTTTTGAGTTTCAGCTAGCTCTATAGAAATTTGTATTTTTTCTTCTTCAATTTGAATTTTATCGTCATAAATATTTTTTAAAATAGTTTCAAATTTAATATCATCAGAATTTAATAATGATTTCGCTCTAGAAATTATTTTTTCATCTAAACCTAACTTTTGGCTTATTTCAAAAGCATTACTTTTTCCAGGTACACCAATTAGTAATTTATAAGTAGGAGATAAAGTGTTTATATCAAATTCGACAGAAGCATTTTCAAACTCATCTGTTATTAAAGCATATTTTTTTAATTCTTGATAATGAGTAGTTGCAATGGTTATGGCGCCAATGCTTTTAAAATGTTCTAAAATACTAATTGCAAGGTTTGCACCTTCTAAAGGGTCAGTACCAGAACCAAGTTCGTCTACTAAAATTAAAGAATTTGAAGTTGAATTTTTAATAATATCAACAATATTTAACATATGTGAAGAAAATGTACTTAATGAATCAGCGATACTTTGATCATCTCCAATATCTGCAAAAATATTATCAAAAATATAAATTGATGAACCAACGTCTGCAGGTATGTTAAGTCCACTATATGCCATTAAATGAATTAATCCAATAGTTTTTAACGAAACAGTTTTACCGCCTGTATTAGGTCCTGTAATAATTAAACATGAAAAACTAGTTCCAATTTCTACATTTATAGGAACAGCTATATTTTTGTCTAATAAAGGGTGTCTTGCATTTTTTAAATTAATTTTTTTATTTTCATTTACAATAGGACATATAGCATTTATATCTTTTGAATATTTAGCTTTGGCAAAAATAAAATCTAAAAGACCGATTTTTTCTGAAGTTATTCTTAAATTTTCAGTGTAAGGTATAAAAAGATTTGATAAATCTCTAATTATTTTTTCAATTTCAAGTTTCTCTTCTATTTTTAAATTATTAATTTCATTGTTTAGCTCAAAAACTGCTAAAGGTTCTATAAATACTGTAGAACCAGTACTTGAAATATCATGTACTAATCCTTGGATTTGTGAACGACTTTCTTCTTTTACAGGCAATACATATCTATCATTTCTAATTGTGATAATATTTTCTTGAATATATTTAGAATGAGAATTTAGAATACTATTTAAAGTATTTTTTATGTTTTGTTCTACTTTTCTTTGATTTCTTCTTATATCTTTTAGCTTAGAAGATGCATCATCTGAAATTGTATTTTCATCAATTACAATTTTAAAAATCTTTGTATATATATCCTGATTTGTATAAAGCAAAGAAAAATATTCAGATAAAATAGGGAAATCATTTTGGTTAATGAAATCTTGTACAAAATAATTTTTCAAATCATTTGAATATTTTAATATCTTTGCCAAATCTAAAATAGCTTTTAAACTTAATGTTCCACCAGATTCTAATATTTTTAAATATACACCTATATCTGCTATTTCATATAATGGAGGATTAGAAGCCTTATAAAGAATACTTAAACCTTCATTTGTTTCATCTAGCAATTTTAAAATTTCATTTTTATTATTTGAAGGCTTTAAATTATTTGCCAAATTTTTACCAATATATGTTATACAATAATGTGATAAATTTTCTAGAATTCTATTATATTCTAATTTATCTAAATAAGTTTTACTCATATCAAATTCTCCTTTATGAGTATTATACAAAGCTAAGAGAAATTAGTCAAATTTTATAATAAGTTATTGTAAAAATTATTTTTTATTGGTATACTAGAAAATGATAAATATAGGAAAATCTACTATAGGAGGAGAATATAATGAAAAAGATAAATAAATTTAAAGAATCAAAAGGTATAACACTTATTACAATAGTTATTACAATTGTTGTACTATTAATAGTTTCATCAATAACAATTGCTACTTTATCAGGAAACACAGATACAGTTATAACTGCAAAAGAGGCAAAAGATAATGTAGAATTACAATCTCAAACAGATGAAATACAATCTATTGTCACAAGATTTTTATCTAAAAGTGTGCAAGAAGGTGATTTTTCTGGTAATGTAAATATCGAAGAATTAAAGTCAGAATTAAGTGATTTAATTGAAACTAATTCTACAAAATTTCCAATTGAAGGAACTTTGAAAAATGGTGGTCAGAAAATTACTATTACAGAAGAAGGAAAAGTAACAGTAGAAGTAGAAGAAAAAGAATAAGAATAAGTAAATTGTTATTAAAAAGGAGATAGATAAAAATGATAAAATTTACTAAAATGCATGGTTTAGGAAACGATTATGTGTACATAAATGCAATTGAACAAAAGATAGAAAATGAATCAGAACTAGCAAAATATGTAAGTGATAGGCACTTTGGGGTGGGTTCAGATGGATTAATTTTAATATGCAAAAGTGATGTTGCAGACTTTAGAATGAGAATGTTTAACAGTGATGGAAGTGAAGCTGAAATGTGTGGAAATGGAATTCGCTGTGTAGGAAAATTTGTGTATGATAAAGGTTTAACTAACAAAACAGAAGTAACAATAGAAACTCTTGCAGGGATTAAAACTTTAGTATTCAATATAAAAAATGGAAAAGTAGAAACAGTAAGGGTAGATATGGGTGAGCCAATTTTGAATCCTGAACAAATACCAGTTAATTCAAACGAAAATCCAGTAAAAAATTTAAAATTAAATGCTTATGATAAACAATTTATATTTTCATGTGTATCAATGGGAAATCCGCATGCAATTACAGTAGTAGAAGATGCAAAAAATTTTGATGTTGAAAAATATGGAAAAGTATTAGAAATTGCAGATGTATTTCCAAATAGAACTAATGTAGAGTTTGTAGAAATAATTGATGAAGAACATATAAAAATGAGAGTTTGGGAAAGAGGAGCAGGAGAAACTCTAGCTTGCGGAACTGGAGCATGTGCTACAGCTGTTGCATGTAACTTAAACGGATTAACAAATAATCATGTATTTATTGATTTACTTCGGAGGAAAATTAGAAATAGAGTGGAATAAGGAAGATAATCATGTTTATATGACAGGACCTGCTACAACAGTATTTGAAGGAGTTTTATAAAAAAACTATACAAAAGCTAAAAAGTAATGATATAATGACTAAAATAAAACCAAAATATTGGAGGAAATATGACATGGGAAACATAGTTTTACTAGATGAGTTAACAATTAATAAAATAGCTGCTGGTGAGGTAATTGAAAGACCATCATCAGTAATAAAAGAAATGATAGAAAATTCAATAGATGCAAAAGCTACTAATATAACAATAGATATACAAAATGGTGGAATTTCATATATAAAAATAACAGACAATGGAAAGGGAATACAAAAAGATGATTTAGAAATGGCATTTGAAAGACATGCTACAAGCAAAATTAGATGTGCAGAAGATTTAAACCAAGTTAAATCTATGGGATTCCGAGGGGAAGCATTAGCAAGTATTGCAGCAATTTCAAACGTAGAACTAGTTTCAAAAACAGAAGACCAACAAATAGGATACAAGGTGGTAGTTGAAGGAGGACAAGTATTACAAAAAGAAGAAATAGGATGCCAAACAGGGACAACAATAACTGTTAGAAATTTGTTCTTTAATACTCCAGTAAGATATAAATTTTTAAAAAAGGATTATACAGAAACAGGATATATAGAAGATGTTGTTACAAGAATAGCTTTAATTAATCCTGACATAGCTTTTAAATTAATAAATACTGGAAAGACAATATTACAAACATCAGGTAATGGCGATTTAAGAAGCGTAATTTATAGTATTTTTGGAAAAGATACATCTCAAGGAATTATTGAAGTAAATTATAGCTATGAAGATATGAAAATTACAGGAGTTATAGGAAAACCAGAAATTGCTAGATCAAACAGAAGTAATCAGTTATTTTTTGTAAATAAAAGATACATAAAAGATAAAATTTTAACAGCTGCTACAGAACAAGCGTATAAAGGAATAATAGATGCTGGAAAATTTGCATTTATAGTTTTGAATATAGATATGCCACAGACAAAAGTAGATGTAAATGTTCATCCAGCGAAATTAGAAGTAAGATTTGAAGAAGAAAGTAAAGTATTCCAAGCAATTTTTCATGCTATAAAAGATGCATTATCAAAAGAAATAAACAATCAAGATAAATCAGTTATAGAAAAACCAGAATTACAAAATAGAATTCAAATAGGCAAGCTAGAATTAGAGGATAAACCGAAAGCATTGATTAATAAACCAGAATTAGAGGATAAACCTAAATCATTAATGGACAAACCAGAGTTAGAGGATAAACCAAAATCATTAGGATTCTTCAATTGGAAAAAAAGTAAAGAAAACACTTCTTTGAATGATTCAAGTAATATCATAGCAGATTTGTATAATAAGAAAAAAGAAAATGAATTTCCAGATTTAAAGACAGATAATGAAGTGTTAAATACAGTAAAAAAAGATAATAAAGGAATGGAAGATAACATAGTAAATACTTCAGATGTGCTAAAAGAATTAAAACAAATAAATGAAAATGTTAAAAAAGATTTAGAAGACGAAATATCAAAAAAAGAATTAAAACAAGAAGAGAAAAAAGAAATTAAGGTTGATTTAGTTGATTTAAGAGAGAAGAATTTACCTGATGGTACAACATATACATATATTGGAGAAAATAAAGATAAAATAGAAGACTTATTAAGACAATTGCATCCAGAGACATATAAAACTAAAACAGTAGAGGCCGTCGCAGAGGTAGAGGAAAATTATGAATTAAACAAGGAAACAAATATTACTAAATTAGAGGAAGTAGAGGAAGTAGAGAAATTAGAGGAAGCAGAGGAAGTAGAAAAATTAGAGGAAGTAAAGGAAGTAGAGGAAGTACCAGATATAGAAAAAACACAAGAAATAAAGATAGAAAAACCTGAAAATACTGAACAAGCGACACAAAAATTTGAAATCATAAAAGAAAATATGCGTAAATTAGATGAAAATATAAAAGAAGAAGAAAAAAAGCTTCAAGAGCAAGATGAACAAGCAATTGTTGAAGAACAGACAGTAGAAGAAAATATACAAGATACAAGTTCAAATGATTTCAATCAGATGTATGAAAAATTATTTGGAACACCGGTGATTAAGGAAAAAACAAAAGAAGAAAAAGAACAAGATGAAAAATTAAATGCTGTAGACATAATAAAAGATAATATTTCAGTATTTGAAGGAATCGAAAAATATCAAAAGCCAGCATATAAATTCATTGGAATAGTTTTTGAATCATACATAATTGCAGAAATAGAAAAAGAAATGTATATTATAAATCAACGTACAGCAAAAGAAAAAATAATGTATGAAAATTTAAAAAACAATTATTATAATCAAGTAAACAAAGACTCACAGTTGTTACTACTTCCAGATATTGTAGAACTTTCAAATAAACAAATAGAAATTATAAAAGAAAATTATGATATATTAGCAAAAGCTGGATTTAGCTTTGAAGAATTTGGAGAAAATACAATAAAACTAATAGGAGTGCCTACAGTTTGCTTAGATTTAGATACAAAAAAATTATTTGTTGAGATACTAGATGAAATAAATACAGTAGCAAGAACATCAAAACAAGAAAAAGAAGAAAAATTTATTGCTACCATTGCTTCAAAGATATCTCAAAAAGGAAATTTAGCAATATCAATTCAGGAAATTAATAATTTACTAGATGAGCTATTAAGTTTGCCAAATCCATTTGTATATGATTTTGACAAACCTATAGCAATAAAAATGACCAAATATGATATAGAAAGAAAATTTTCTAGGAAATAGGAGAAAACTAATGCCAGTAATAATAACATTAATAATTGCAATATTTTTAATACTAATAAGTTGGACATGGCATAATCTTGGAAATATAGATAAATCAAAAAAAATAATTACAATTATTATTACTCTAATAATATTGTCAATAATAACTTTTATAATATTTAATATTTCTAAAAGTGAAATACCATATAATTCTGAAGAAGAAATGGAATCAGTTAGAAACGTTTTAGTATTTGTATTTACTTTAATAAATGGATTAATAACAATGCCAGCCATTGCGAAAATGTTAAGAAAAATTGATGAAAATGATATAGAAAAAGATGAAGCAAGCAAAAAGTTTATATTAATTTTAGTTATATTTATTATAATTATAATATTTGAATGTGGTTATCTAAAAAACATTCAACAGGAAATTTTAAATATTTATACAAAAGCACTACAAAAATAAAGAAAGGATAAAATAAATGCAAGAGAAACCTAAAGTTATAGTTATTTGTGGACCAACTGCATCAGGTAAAACAGCTCTTTCTATTGAACTTGCAAAAAAAATAAATGGTCAAATTGTTTCATGCGACTCAATGCAAATATATAAGGATATGGATATTGGAACAGCCAAACCTACATATTCTGAAATGCAAGGAATACAACACTACTTAATTGATTTTGTGTCTCCAGATGAAAGGTATAGTGTTGCTAATTTTAAACAAGATGCAAAAAAAGCAATTAAAGAAATATTAGAAAATGGTAAAAATCCAATAATAGTTGGAGGAACTGGCTTGTATTTAGATAGCCTAATATATGAGATAGAGTATAAAGACATACAACTAGATGAGGAATATAGAAATAGATTAGAACAAATTGCTAAAAACGATGGTTTAAAAGTATTGTACGAAAAAGCAAAAAAAATAGATCCAGAAGCAATAAAAAAAATAAGTGAAAATGATCAAAAAAGAATAATTAGAATTTTAGAAATATATCATGCAACAGGAAAAAATAAAACACAGCAAGAAGCGGAATCAAGAAAAGAACCAGAGTATGAATACAGAGTCTTTGCATTAAATTGGGATAGACAAAAACTTTATGAAAGAATAAATAAAAGAGTAGACATTATGATAGAACAAGGACTAATAGAAGAAGTAAAAAACATTCAAAAAAAATATAATAAATTTCCAACTGCAATGCAGGGATTAGGGTACAAAGAAGTGGTTGATTACTTAAATGGCTTATATACTAAAGAGCAAATGATAGAAAAAATAAAAATGGAAACAAGAAGATACGCTAAAAGGCAATTAACATGGTTTAGAAAGAATAAGCAGACTATTTGGTTAAAAGGTGAAGATAATATACAAAAAAATATTGATATAATTATGGAAAATTTATATTATTCTAGGAGGGCAAAAATTGAATGATATAAAAGATAAAAAAAAGAATACCAAATTTAAAAATAAAAAAATTATATATATAGCGTTAGCTCTTATAATTGTTTATGTATTATATGCAGTATTTTTATTAACAAATGAACAATCTAAAACTTTTTCAGTTGAACAAGGGAAAATATATATAGAAGAAACAAATATTGGCTATATAATAAGAGATGAAAAAGTTATAAAAGGTGAAAATTACAAAAATGGAATGGAACAGATAAAATCAGAAGGAGAAAAAGTAAGTGTAAATGAGTCTATATTTAGATATTACAGCCAAAATGAAAGTGATTTAAAACAAAAAATAGCAGAATTGGATGAAAAAATTCAAAAAGCTATGCAAGAAACGGCTGAAATTCTTCCTTCAGATGTAAAAACAATTGAAAATCAAATAGATAATAAAGTAATAGAATTAAATAAGCTTACTGATAATTCAAAAATCAAAGAATATAAAAAAGAGTTAAGTGAGTTAATATCTAAAAAAGCTAAAATTGCGGGAGAGACAAGCCCCAAAGGTTCATATTTAAAAAAACTAATTCAAGAAAGAGCACAATATGAGAAAAAATTAAATTCTGGAGCAGAATATATAAAAACTCCTAAAAGTGGAATTGTATCATACCGAGTAGATGGATTAGAAGAATCATTAACACCAAAAAATCTAGAAAGTTTAACAGGAGAATATCTAAATAATTTGGGATTAAATACAGGAAAAATAATTGCAACTAATACTGAATGTGGTAAAATAATAGACAATTTTGTTTGCTATATTGCTACAATATCAAATTCTGTACAAGCAAAAGAAGCAAAAGCTGGTGATAGTGTAAAAGTAAGATTATCCAATAATTCCGAAATAGACGCAAAAATCAAAAATATAAAACAAGAAGATGGTGATAAATATTTAATTGTATTAGAAGTCAATGAAGGAATTTCAGAATTAATAAATTACAGAAAAATTTCATTTGATTTAATATGGTTGAGTTATTCTGGATTAAAAGTCCCTAATCAGGCAATAGTTGAAAAAGATGGTTTAAAGTATGTTGTTAGGAAAAGAGCAGGGTATTTAAGTAAAATTCTAATAAAAATAGCAGTAAAAAATGATAAAGAGGCAACAAATGATAAATATACAATAATAGAAAACTATTCAGCAGATGAACTTAGAAAACTTGGATTTTCAAACAAAGAAATAAATTCATATAAAGGAATATCAATTTATGATGAAGTAATAATGAATCCAGATTTAAATAAAGTTGATTAATATTACAAAAATATTACAAAAATATTAAAAAATAAAAACATTTCAAAAAACTATTGACAATAATTTAAAAAAAGTAGATACTTATAACAGAAAAATACAAATGAAGTAAATATTAGGAGGTTTTTTTATGGCAGGAGCGCTAATGAGTAAAGTATGGGATTTATTTGGTATGGATTCAGCAGAACCAGAAGAGGTTGATGAAGAGAATGCATACGATTATGATGAAGAGGAAGAATATGAAGAGGATAGAAAACTATTTGGAAGAAACAAAAAAGTTGTAGCAATGCCACAAACACAAGGGAATTCTATCAAAATGGTAATATCTCAACCTACAACATTTGAACAATCAGACGAAATTTGCGGATTTTTAAAAGAAAAAAAATCTGTAATAGTTAATTTAGAATATGTTAACAAAGATGTTGCAAGAAGAATAGTTGACTTCATAAGTGGTGGAGTTTATGCATTAGATGGATATATACAAAAAGTATCTAATTCTATCTTTTTAGTTGCACCATCAAATTATGAAATTACAAATGAAATGGCTAGAGAAGAAATGAAAAGTAAACTTTCAGTTTCTTGGCTAAAAAATAATGGAGTTAATTAAAAAAGTCTATTCATAGGAGGATTTATAATGATAACACCGCTAGATATTGAGAATAAAAAATTCGGTAAACAAATGATGAATGGATATAGTGTCGAAGAAGTTGATGACTTTTTAGACGATTTAACTGTGGATTATAGCAAAAATTATAAAGAAATATCAGAATTAAGATCAAAAGTAGAAGAATTAAGCGCTAGTTTAGAGCATTACAAAAATATAGAGTCAACATTGCAAAATACATTACTAATGGCTCAAGAAACCTCAGAAGAAATAAAAAATGTAGCAAAGCAAAAGGCAGAACAAATTATAAGCGAAGCCAAATCTTCATCTGAAAAAAGAGTTAATGAATTAAAAAGTGAAATAACAATTAAGGAACAAGCACTTGAAGATATAAAAAAACAATTCGATATGTATAAAGCAAAAATGGAATCTCTTCTAATTTCACAATTAGAATTATTAAAAGAAGTAAATAAAGATAATTAATAATGTTACTAAAGACTATCATTGCAAATTGATAGTCTTTTTGTATGTTTTTGTGGAAAAATATTACAAAAAATCCGAATTATTACAGTAAAATTAAATATATGTTACATTTGTATTAATACTATTGACTTTGAAAAAAAAAAGAATAAAATATTAGCATAGGAGAAATATCAACGCTGATGAGAGTTATAAGTGGTAACTTAAGGGGAACAAAATTATATACTTTAGACGGACTACAAACTAGACCAACTCTAGATAGAGTAAAAGAGTCGTTGTTTAATATAATAAATTTTGATATAAAAAACAGCAAATTTTTGGATTTATTTGCAGGAAGTGGTGCAATAGGAATAGAGGCAGCAAGTCGAGGGGCAAGTAAAGTTGTTATGTGTGAAAAATCTAAAGATGCAGTAAATGTAATAAATAAAAATTTGCTTAAGACAAAGCTTCAAGATGAAATTAAGTTATATAATATGGATTTTGAAAAATGTATAGAAAATTTTATAAATGAAAAATTTGATATAATATATTTAGATCCGCCATATAAAACTGATTATGCATATAGAGCTGTAAAATTAATGTTGGACAAACAATTAATTACAGAAGAAACCATAATAATTTTAGAAACAGATATTGAACAAATTGTGGAAAACCAATTCAAAAATTTTAATTTAAAAGAAATTAATAAAAAAAAATATGGGCGTGCATGTCTTTTGTTCTACAAGATGAATTAGAAAGGGGCCAATTATGGAAATTTTTACATTATTAGAGACATTAGAAGATTTACTAGAAAATAGTAGGAATGTACCATTTTCTACTAAAATAATTGTTAATAAAGACGATATACTAGATTTAATTAAAGAAATAAGATTAAAATTACCTGATGAATTAAAACAAGCAAAATGGGTTAAAGAAGAGAGACAAAGAATACTATTAGAAGCCCAAAAAGAAGCTGATGGTATAGTAAAAGAAGCAGAAAATAGAATAATTGCTATGATTGATGAACATGAAATAACAAGAAAAGCATATGACCAAAAAACAGAAATTATAGAAACTGCAAATGAAATGTCTAGAGAAATTTCAAGAGGAACTAAAGAATATGCTGATAATATCTTAGAAAATACAGAAAACGTATTAACAGAAACTTTAGGAAAATTAGAATCAAATATGGGAGAGGCTTTAAAACTAATGCAAATTTCTATAGAAGATGTATTAAAAACTGTTCAAAATAGTAGAAAAGAATTAAAATAATGAGATTTAATAAAAGTCAGATATCAGAAGTCAGAAAATGAAAAAGTGACTTTTGTTATCTGACTTTTATTAAGCTAATAGGATGTAAAAAAGTGGAGATGAGGTAAAATTATGGCAAAGAGAAGAAAAACTTCAAAAAGAAAAAATACAAAAGAATCAAGAGAAAATTTATCAATAATAGTATTAATAATACTTAGTATTCTACTTGGTTTTTTAATATATACAAGTTCTGGAACTATAGGTATAACCTTAAATGAAATTTTAGGTGGAATGATGGGAGTATCCAAATTATTATTACCTATAGGAATTTTAGGTGTAGCAATAAAACTTGCTTGTGCTGATAATGAATACATAACAGCAAAATTAGTTAAATTTGGAATAGTGTTAATAAGTATTTCTGTAGTAATGAGTGTATTTCAAATTACTGCAGGAGAATTAAGCTCTGGAAAAGAAATTTCTGAAGCTATTAAAGATGCATATTATTTAGGGTCACAAGGACAAGGAGGGGGAGCCTTAGGAGCTCTTCTTGCAATTCCTCTTGCAAAACTTATAGGTAGTGTAGGAACAATAATTCTTTTTATTGGTATAGCAGTAGTATTAGCAGTGACTACATTTGGAATTAATATTGCAGAGTTAATAAATATTTTAGTAGAAAAATATCAGGAGAGATCTCAAGAAAAACAAGAAGAAAAAATAAAATTACGTGAGCAAAGGCAAATTGAAAGAGCAAAGAAAACTGAACAATTAAAACAAAATAAGGCTAAAGGAAAAATAAATTTAAAAGAATTAGAAATCGATGACTTTGATAATCCTGAACCAGAACAAATAAAAATAAACTTTGGTGAAAAGCAATCTATTCAACCAGATGTTATTGAAAATAATTTATTTAAACAAGAAGAACAACAAAAAGAAGATAAAACAAAAGAAGTTCTACAATTAGAGCATACTATAACAGTTGAAGATGAAAATTATGAATATCCACCAGTAGAAATATTGTCAAAAGGTGCTTCAAAATCATTTAAAGGTGGAGCAAAAGCATTAACAGATACAGCCACTAAATTGCAAAAAACATTATACAGTTTTGGCGTATCAGCTAAAGTAGAAAATGTTTCTGTAGGTCCTGCAATTACTAGGTATGAACTAAAACCGGCAGAAGGTGTTAGAGTTAGTAAAATTGCTAATTTGGCTGACGATATTGCATTAAATTTAGCAGCAGAAACAATAAGAATAGAAGCTCCAATTCCAGGTAAACAGGCAGTTGGAATAGAAGTCCCAAATAAGGAAAAACAAGCAGTACATTTAAGAGATGTTATAGAAAGTGATGAATTTGAAGATAGCAAGTCAAAACTTACTGTTGCTCTTGGAAAAGATGTTGCTGGTAACATTCAACTTGCTGATATTGCAAAAATGCCACATGTATTGATTGCTGGTTCAACAGGATCAGGAAAGAGTGTTTGTATAAATACAATAATTACAAGTATAATTTATAAAGCAAAACCAAGTGAAGTAAAATTAGTAATGGTAGATCCTAAAGTTGTAGAACTTTCTGTATATAATGGAATTCCACATCTTTTAATACCTGTAGTAACAGATCCTAAAAAAGCTGCAGGCGCACTTGCTTGGGCTGTTCAGGAAATGGATAATAGATATAACTTATTTGCTCAAAAAGGAGTAAGAGATTTAGTAGGATATAATAAGGTAGTAGAAAGAGAGGGAGACATAGGAAAATTACCTCAAATTGTAATAATAGTAGATGAGCTTGCTGATTTGATGATGGTTGCGGCAAAAGATGTTGAAGAATCAATTTGTCGTTTGGCACAAAAAGCAAGGGCTGCAGGAATGCATTTAGTAATTGCAACACAAAGACCATCTGTTGATGTAATTACTGGATTAATTAAAGCAAATGTTCCATCAAGAATTGCATTTGCAGTATCTTCACAGGTGGATTCAAGAACAATATTAGATAGTATTGGTGCCGAGAAACTACTAGGAAAAGGAGATATGCTATTTTTCCCAGCAGGTGCATCAAAACCATCAAGAGTTCAAGGCGCATTTGTATCAGATGAAGAGGTAGAAAAGATAGTAGATTTTGTAAAACAAAATGGAACAGCTACATATAGTGAAGATATTTTGGAAACAATAGAAAATAATAACAAAACTGATAAAGAAATTGCAATGGAAAAAGATGAAGAAGATGATACAGATCCGTTTTTAATGGATGCAATAGAAACTGTTGTAGAAACTGGACAAGCGTCTACTTCATTTATACAAAGAAAATTTAAAGTTGGATATGCACGTGCTGGAAGAATAATAGATCAAATGGAAGAAAGAGGAGTAATTTCAGGATATCAAGGAAGTAAACCAAGAGAAGTACTAATGACTTTAGAAAAATTAAACGAATTAAAAATGTCAACAAGTGAAATAAATAATTAATACAAATAGGAACAGAAAGGAGAAAAGCCTTGCAAAAGAAAAAAGAGAATTTCCTAGATAAAGTTATAAAGAAAAATTACAATAATGAATTAGAGTTAGTGCTAGAGAAAAAGAAATTTGATGAAAATACAAAAAATATTCTTCTAAATATTTTATATAAGTTAGAAACTGCCTATAAAGATTATGAGAATGTAAAGAAAAATGTTATGCCTAAAGATGAATTCTTACAGATGATTATAAGTATTATAGAAAATAGTGTAGATGAAATAGACATTGTTAAAATTAATTCTGAAGATGCAAAAATTTTAGGTGATAAAAAATTTCTAATTGACAAGAAACAGAAAAAAATAATTTGTTATCCAATTGAAAAAGAATTGTTATATTCACTTTCAGAAATTAGTAAAAAGGATAAAATTTTAAAAGATAAATATTACTTTATAGACAAGACAATATCTGATTTATTGCTTGTAGGAAATAACATTAATACAGTAGAGCCAATACGTGATTTTAACGGATTTTCTTGGGATACAATAGATAAAGATATTGAAAGTATAGAATATAATTTAATTTATCAAAATCTACGAATTTTAGTTGAAGCAGAATTTTTAAATAAATGGATTTACAATAAAGAATTCATGATAGATTATTTTGAATTATTTAAAATTAAGTTAGAAGAGTATTACGGAGAAAAAAATGAAGAAAACATAACTAATACTCTTTGTAAATTATCAGTTTTATTGGAGATGAAATATAACAAAGCTAGGATTAGTAGAATGCAAAAGAGCAAGGAAGAATTAGAACAAAAGCTTGAAGAAATTAGTGATAAAAAAGAATTTACAAAAAAATTGACTAAAGAAAAGAAAGAAATAAACAGAAAAATAAAGAGAATAGATACTATTTTGAATGATAAAAATTTATTGCAAATAGAATATGAACATCGAAATGAGCAATTACCACTTGATAAAAAAATATTTAGTATGAGAGTTCTTTCAAATATTATGAAAAAAGAAAGAGAAAGTTTAATATCAAAGTTAGATAAGCAAAATCAGATATTAAATCCTCAAAAATTTGTAAATTATGAGAAAAAACTAGAAGACAAGTATAAATATTTACAATTGTTAGATATAGAAAATACTGATAAAGAAATACAAAAAGAAATACTTCAATTTCAAAAGATATTTTTAGAATGTTTTAATATAAAAATACAAAAAGCAGTAACAAAGCAGGAAATAGGTAGACTTATATCAGAATTTAGGTATTATCTAAATTTACCATATGGAAATAATAAAAAAATAAATGATGTTAAAGCATTAAATAAACTAATAGAAGTTACTTCAGCAAATCTTATACAAAAAGCAATTAAAGAAAAAGTTTTAATTAGAGTTTCTAATGATGAAGAATTTAACTTTGATTTATTAAAAAACATCTTAAATACTAGAATAATTAATTTAGAAAGTATTAATATAAAAATAACAAAAGAGCAGAATAAAATATATCTTCAAATGTTTGATGAAAATATTTTTGATCAAAAAATAGAATTAGGTGATACAGACTCAATAAATATTAATAATTTACAAGTAAAATTAAATAAAAATATTAAAATTTTTATTCCATAGAAAGGTGGATAGTTTTATGAAAATTACTTTTTTAGGAGCAACAAAAACAGTAACAGGTTCTAATTATTTAATAGAAGCTGCTGGAAAAAAATTTTTAGTAGATTGTGGAATGTGGCAAGGAAATAGTGAACTTGAAGATGAAAATGCTATGGATTTTGAGTTTAATCCAAAGGAAATTGATTTTATGCTTCTTACACATGCACATATAGATCATTCTGGAAGAATACCAAAATTATATAATGAAGGATTTAGAAATAAAATATATGCACATAAAGCTACATGTGACTTATGTGCTTTAATGTTGCCAGATAGTGGACACATACAAGAAATGGAAAGTCAATGGAAAAACAAAAAAAGAATAAGAAAAGGAGAGATGCCACGAGACCCATTATATACAGCAGAGCAAGCAGCAAGGTGTTTAGAAATCTTTGAAGCAGTAAGTTATGATGAAATAGTAGAAATAGATGAAAATATACATGCTAGATTTAATGATGCTGGACATATGCTTGGATCTAGTATTATTGAATTATGGGTAAAAGAAGATGGAGTAGAGAAAAAAATGGTATTTACAGGTGACCTTGGAAATAATGATATACCACTATTAGATTCTCCTACAATGATAGAAACTGCCGATTATCTTGTTATGGAATCAACATATGGAAACAGACTACATGTAAGAAACGATGAAAAAGCGGAACTATTTTTAAAAATTGTATCAGAAACTCTAGACAATGGGGGAACAGTTGTTATTCCATCATTTGCAGTTGGTAGAACACAAGAAATATTATATGAATTAAATAAATTAAAAGAAAAAAAAGATGATGAAGAATTTATAAGGCAATACAAAACTTTGATGCAAGCACCTGTATATGTTGATAGCCCTCTAGCAATTTCTGCAACAGAGGTATTTAGAGAAAATACTGATTTATTTGAAGATGAAATAAAAGAAGAGATTTTAAATGGTGACAACCCATTAGAATTTCCAGGTCTTAAATTTACAATGACAACAGAAGATTCAAAAGCATTAAATCAGGATGATACACCTTCTATAATAATTTCAGCAAGTGGAATGTGTGATGTTGGAAGAATAAAACATCATTTAAAACATAATTTATGGAATCCAAAAAGTACAATCCTTTTTGTTGGATATCAAGCACCAGGAACTTTAGGGTATAGTATTGTAAATGGAGCAAAAAAAGTAAAAATATTTGGTGATGAAATTGCTGTAAATGCAAGAATAGAATATATAGAAGGTTATTCAGGACATGCTGACCAAGAATGGCTTATGAATTTTATTTATTCATTTATTACAAAACCAAAGCACATTTTTTTAGTTCATGGTGAAGAAGATTCTCAAAATGTTTTACAACAGAAAATAATAAACGAAACAGGAATAACTACTACAATTCCGAATTTTGGAGAAACTTATGAATTAAATGACGAAGTTGAACTTACAAATACATTAGAAAGAAAAGCACCTACAACTATAAAAGATGAAGTCCTTCAAAGATTAGAAAAACTAAAAGATGAACTTAAAGATATGGATGGTTTTGTTAAAGAAGATATTGCAAATCCGGATTTGACAGATTCAGATATATTTAGAATTAATGAAAAAATTAAAGAATTAGAAAAACAAATTTTAAATGTTATAGAAGGGTAAGGAATAAAGTAATGAGTAACAAATATTTAAATGAAGCAATAATAGGAAATCAACAAATACTAGCTACTTTTACAGGTAAAGGAGAATTGCAAAGATTATATTTCCCAAATAAAGATAATAGGCAATATATAAGTTTTTATCATACAGGAGTACAAATTAATGAATCTGATTTAATATATTTACATGATGATATAAATAACACCTATAAACAATATTATGAATTAGATACTAATATATTAAATACAGAAATTACAAATTCATATTTTAATCTAAAAATATTGCAAACAGATTTTATACCAATAAAAGAAAATGTGTTAATAAAAAAATATTCATTTATAAATGATAGCAAAATTGATTTAGATGTTAATTTTTTTATACATTCTGAACTTTTATCTGATAAAAATAATTTAGTAGGAAGTAAAATTATAGATAGAGGCATCATGCAATATGCGCATGACTTTGTAGTATCAACATTTTCAAAACAAGAAAAAATATATTCACATCAATTAAATGGAAGTAGTGAAAAAATAAAAAGATGTGAAATATCAGATAAAGACTATATAGGTATGTCAAAAGATGCAGCTATAAGCTATAAAATAGGAGTAATTCATCCAAATGAAAAGAAAGAAATTGTAATATATATTTTAATTGATGAAAACAAAAATATATCAGACATGGAAGATGAAATAGATAGAATTACTCGCCTTGATGTTAATAAAGAATATTCTAATACAAAGAGTTATTGGGTAAGATATGTAAAAAATCATAATAGTTTAAGTTTAAAAGAAGGGAAAAATTCATACGAAGACAAAATATATGAAATATATAAAAGAAGCATCTTGTTGTTCCCTTTGCTTTCTAATCCAGAAACTGGGGGAATTATTGCTGCACCAGAGGTAGATGAAGATTTTACAAAATGCGGAAGATATGCTTATTGTTGGCCTAGAGATGCAGTGTTTATTACAAAAGCCTTAGATATTTTAAAAATGGATAAAGAAGCTGAAAAATTCTTTAAAATATTTTGCAAAAAAACTCAAAGTAAATCAGGTATGTGGGAACAAAGATTTTTTACAGATGGAAAACTTGCACCATGCTGGGGATATCAAGTTGACGAAACAGCTAGTGTTGTTTATGGTATATATGAACATTATAAATATACAAAATCAGAAAAATTTTTAAAATCAGTATTGCCAATGTGTGAAAAAGCAGTAGAATTTTTAAAAAAATATTCAAAAGATTGGTTAGAACTTGTTGGTAAAGATGAAAGAGATAAAGATATAGTTCAAGAAGAAATAGAAAATTCAATAAACAGAACAGGACACAAATACCATATAAGCTATGATTTATGGGAAATGTGTGAAGGAATTCACTTGTATTCAATTGCAAGTATATATTCTGCATTTGACTCAATGATAAAAATTTATGATGTTTTAGGAAAAGATGTATCTAATTTTGATAATAATAGACTAAAAGAAGAAAAAATTTCTAAAAATAAGAAGGAACTTGAAAATTTATTGTTAGGGCTAAAAAAATATATAAATACCAATTTATACGATGAAGAAAAGAAATGTTATGTAAGAAATACAGAAGATAAAAAAATGGATATAAGCATTTTAGGAGCAGTTGTACCATTTAATATATTTAAACCAAAAGAGAAAAAAGTTATAAATACTGTAGAAAGAATAAACATGCTACTTAGAACTTATACAGGCGGATATAAAAGATTTGAAGATGATAATTATAATAATGGATCACCTTGGGTTATTGCAAATCTTTGGATGACTTTATATTACATAGAAACGGGAGAAAAGAAAAAAGCAAAAGAAACATTCGATTTTGTTGTAAAAACATCAGGTAAGCATAACTTTTTAGGTGAACAAATTGATAATAATACCCTAAAACCTAACTGGGTTATAGGTTTAGGGTGGTCTCATGCAATGTTCATAACAGTGTTAGAAAAATTGTATAAGTAAAATAAAATTTGTAGAGGAAATTTCATGGACATAGAAAAAATAAAAAACGCAAACACACAATATATAGGAAAACAAATCGAATATTATAAAGAAATATCATCAACTCACACATATGCTAAAAGTATAGCAAATGACGAAAAGCAAAGTGGAAAATTAATAATTGCAGAAAATCAAACGCAAGGAATTGGAACAAAAGGAAGAACATGGCATACAGGAAATAATAAAAATATTGCAATTACAATAATTTTAAAACCGAATTGTAAAATAACTAAATTTAAAAACTTAACAATAGATATAGCCAAAACTATGCAAAAAACTATAAAAGACTTATATAATATTGACTTAAAGTTAAAGGAACCTAATGATTTAGTTTTAAATGGTAAAAAAATTTGTGGCATTTTAACGCAAACATCCATTGTTGGAGAAAAAATTAATTACTTACTAATTAGTTTGGGATTTAATGTTAATGAAGATAATTTTTCAGAAGATATAAAAAATATTGCAACTTCGCTTAAAATTGAATTTAATAGAGAATTTGAAAGAGAAGAAATTATAAAAATATTTATTGAAAATCTAGAAAAATTATTAATATAAAATAGAACTTTTGCAAGTTCTATTTTTTTTGTCATTAAATATAAATTAAATGATATGTAATTAACAAAAAATTACATAAATAAAATTATAAAGGAGAAAATATAATGGAAAAAGAAAATAAAACAATCCTAAATATAGCAAAAGGAGTTGGCATTTCATTTATTGCCACAATTATATTCTTAATAATATTTTCTGCAGTATTAACTTATACAAATGTACAAGAAGAAACTATAAATCCAGTTATAATAGTAATAACTGCAATAAGTATTTTAATAGGAAGTTCAGCTGGAAATATAAAAATTAAGAAAAATGGTTTAATAAATGGAGGAATAATAGGCGGATTATATATGCTTATTATTTATTTAATTTCTAGTATATTAAATTGGAAATTTGGATTAAACGTTCAGGCAATTATATTTATAGCTGTAGGAATTATTTTTGGTATATTAGGAGGAGTAATTGGAGTAAACAAAAAATAGATTTTTTACAAAAAATAGTTGATATTTTTTAGTATTTAAGATAAAATCTATAAAGACAATTGATAAATAAAACATAATTAAAAGGAGGAAACTAATGATAACTTTACAAGATGTAATAAATAATCCCGAAGTTGATGCTCTAATTTGTGGTGCACAAAAACAATTAGATGGATTGCGGTTTTACAGAACACAGTCATAGGCATATTTCCATTGTTTCAAAAAGGGCAGGGGATATACTAGAACAATTAGGGTATCCAGAAAGGACAGTAGAACTTGCAAGAATAGCAGGATATCTACATGATATAGGAAATGCAGTAAATAGAGTAGATCATGCACATAGTGGGGCTATATTAAGTTTTCAAATTCTAAAAGAAATGGGAATGCCAGTAGAAGAAAGAACAGAAATAATGATGGCAATAGGAAATCATGATGAAGACACAGGTACTGCAGTTAGTGCAATTTCAGCAGCGTTAATATTAGCAGATAAGTCAGATGTTCATAGAGACAGAGTTATAAATCCGAATATATCAACATTTGATATTCATGATAGAGTCAATTATGCTGTAACAAATGCAGAATTAAAACTGGATGTAGAAAACAGAAAAATATTATTAGATTTGACTATAGATAATAATATATGCCCAGTATTAGATTATTTTGAAATATTTATGGCAAGAACAATGATGAGTAAATATGCTGCAAAATATTTAAGGATATGGTTTGAATTAAAAATAAATGATACAAAATTATTATAATAGTTATAAAACTTAGAAGGGAAGATAAAAATGAAAAAAAATAAACTAAAAATAATAACAATCATTCTATTAATAGTATTAGTTACGATGGTAGGTGTAATTGGAATATACACAAAAGAAAAAGGGCAAATGATAAATAAAGTTAAAGATTACGAATATGGAATGAATGTACAAGGAAAAAGAGTTGCAACTTTAGAATTAAGTACAGAAGAATTAGAAGTTGTAAAAGATTCAAAAGGAAATGTTGTTGAAGGTGCAACAGATGAAGAAATAAAGAAAAATGGTTATAAAACCGAAAAAACACCAGTTAACAGTCAAGATAGTTTAACTAGTGAAAATTATAGTGTAACAAAGGAAATTTTAGAAAAAAGATTAAATCAATTAAATGCTTCAAATTACGAAATTAAATTAGATGAAAAAACTGGAAAAATTATGGTAGAACTTCCAGAAGATGATAATACAGATAATTTAGTTAGTAATTTAACAACTGTTGGTAAGTTTGAGATAATAGATACCGACACTAAAGAAGTTTTACTAAATAATAATGATATAAAAACAAGTGAAGCATTAAGAAGTACAACAACAACAGGTACATCAATATACTTATCAATAGAATTTAATAATGAAGGCAAGAAAAAATTAGAAGACATAACAAAAAAATATGTAAAAGTAGACCAAGAGACTTCTGAAAACGAGACAACTGAAACTTCTGAAAGTGAAAATACAACAAGTGAAAATAAAACAACTGAAAATACAACAACTGAAAATACAGCAAGCGAAGATACAGCAACTGAAGAAAATACAGAAAAAACTATAACAATGAAATTAGATGATACAGAAATAATGAGTACAAGTTTTGAAGAACCAATAACAGACGGAAAAATGTATTTAACAGTTGGACAAGAAACAACAAATATAGATACTTTAAATGAAAACTTGAAACAAGCTAGGAACATGGTTGCAGTAATAGCTAATCAAAATCTACCATTAACATATGAACTAAATTCAAATATATACATTGAATCACCTGTAAAAGATATAATTACATTTGGAATATTAATTGCAATAGGCTGTATAGTTGCCGTTACATTAATTGTATTTTTAATAAGATATAGAGGAAAAGGATTACTTGCAGGAATTTCATATATAGGATTATCTGCATTATTATTACTTATAGTTAGATATTGGAATGTTGAATTATCAATAGAAGGAATTGTTTCATTGTTTGCTATGTTAATTTTAAATTATATACTTACAAACAAAATATTAAAAAATATAAAGAAAGAAAAAGATAACCCAAAAGCAGATTTGAAACACATAATAAATATGTCTATAAAAGACTTTACTTTAAAAGTAATTCCATTATTTATAATTGCAATTGTATTTGCATTTATGCAATGGTCTTCTACAAGTAGCTTTGGAATGGTAATGTTCTGGGGATTAACTTTAATAGAATTATACAATCTATTAATTACAAAAAATTTATTAAAGTATAAAAAAATGTAGGAGGGATTATAGATGAATAAGAATAAAACAATAACAATAGTAGTTGCACTTATAATAATTTTAGGAATTATAATTACATTAACATCAGGATTTAATGTTAATTTTATGACCAAAAAGCATGAGCAAATTTTATTAAATTTGGAAAAACAATTTAATGTATCAGATATTAGGGATATTACAAATGAAATATTTAATGGACAAGAAGTACAAATAGAACCTGTAGAAGTAATCGAAGAACAAGTCATGATTTCTACAAACAAAATAACAGACGAACAAAAAAATAATTTAGTAAAAAAGATAAATGAAAAATATGGAACAGAATTAAAAGCAGAAGAAGTAAAAGCAGAGTCAGTACCAAAAACAAAATTAAGAGATTATATTATACCACATATTTGGGAAATGATTTTTGCAACAATTTTAGTTGTTGTATATGAATGTATAAAATATAAAAAATTAAAAGTTTTAAAAACATTAGTACAAACGATATTAGGAATTGTAATAGTACAATTATTAACATTTAGTATTGTTGCAATTACTAGAATCCCAGTAGGTAATAATATAGTTTCAATAATGTTTGTAGCTTATATTGTTTCAGTTTTTGGTTTAACAACTATGTTTGAAAACAAATTACAAAAATTGAAATTAGAAGAAGGAAAAAAGAAAAAAAACGCAATTGAGGTGAAATAATGATAAAAGCTTACGCTAAGTCAGACATAGGTAAAGTCCGAGAGAATAATCAAGATTATTATTATATATCTGAACCATTAGATGATGTACAGTTATATATTATAGCAGATGGAATGGGAGGCTATAATGGTGGAGAAATAGCAAGTAGCCTAGCAGTAACATCTGCCAAAAGTTATATAGAAAATAATTTTGAACAAATAGAAAAAGATAAAGAAAGTATAATTCAATTAGTTGCAAGTAGTTTAGAATATGCTAACATGATAGTATATGAAAAATCTAAAGAGAACAAGGAATTAGAAGGAATGGGTACTACTTTAGATATTTGTTTAATATATAATAATAGAGCATTTATTGGTCATGTTGGAGACAGTAGAATATATAGAATAAGAAAAGATTTTATAAGAAAACTTACACAAGATCATAGCTATGTACAAAAATTAGTAAAAGATGGAACAATAACTCAAGAAGAAGCAAATCATCATCCACAAAAAAATATGTTAATGAAGGCTCTTCGGTTGTAATGCTTTTGTAGAACCAGATGTAATGATAAAAGGTTTTCAAAAAGATGATTTAATTCTCATGACGACTGATGGATTAACCAATTTAGTTAGCAAAGAATTTTTATATGATACAGTAAAAAATGAAAATTTAGAACAGGTACCAAAGAGATTAGTAGAAGAAGCAATAGCAAATGGTGGATATGATAATATAACAGTTATAGTAATAAAAAATATATAACAGTCTACATTAAAACTTATTAAGGAGAGATTAAAATGAATTTAGAAGGTAAGTTATTAGGTAATAGATATGAAATAATAGAAAAAATAGGAAATGGTCGGTATGGCTACAGTATATAAAGCTAATGATATTATTTTAAAAAGACCAGTTGCAGTAAAAATTTTAAGAGATGAGTTTACAACCGATGAAGAATTTATAAGAAGATTCGAAGCAGAAGCACAATCAGCTGCAAGACTTACACATGCTAATATTGTTTCAATTTATGATGTAGGTGTTGAAGGAAATTTATATTTTATAGTAATGGAACTAATACAAGGAAAAACTCTAAAAGAAATCATAATAGAAGAACAAGGACCATTGCCATGGAAATGGTCTATAAATGTAGCAATACAAATTGCCCAAGCATTAGAAATGGCTCATAGAAATAATATAGTACATAGAGATATAAAACCACATAATATAATAATTACAGAAGATGGAGTTGCAAAGGTTACAGATTTTGGAATAGCCAAAGCAGTTTCAAATTCTACTATAACAGCTTTTGGAACGACAATAGGTTCAGTACATTATTTTTCACCAGAACATGCAAGAGGTGGATTTACAGATGCAAAATCTGATCTTTATTCACTTGGTGTAGTAATGTACGAAATGTTAACAGGAAGAGTTCCTTTTGATGCAGATACACCAGTTTCAGTAGCACTTAAACATATGCAAGAAGAACCTATTGAACCAATAGAAATAAATCCTAATATACCAAGTTCAGTTAATAAAATAATAATGAAAGCTCTAAAAAAAGATACAACGCTTAGATATCAATCAAGTTCAGAAATGTTAGTAGATTTAAAAGCTTCATTAAAAGATCCAGAAGGAGACTTTGTTGAAGAAAAAGAATATGATCAGACTGCTAGAACTCAAAAAATAAATACTAGTGAATTAGAAAGAAAAAGAACTTCAAATAAAAAAGAAAATAAATTTATTGCTTTTATAAAAAATCATAAAGCATTAAGTTCTATTGTTGGAGTAATTTTATTATTCTTCATAGCTTTTGGTAGTACAATGACTATTTTAGGAATTACAAATCCTAAAGAAGTAGAAGTTCCTAATGTAGTAGGATTAACTAGAGAAGAAGCTAGGCAAAAAATTGAAGATGCAAAATTAGTATATGAAGAAGAGACAGAAGAATATAACAAAGATGTAGAGGCTGGAAAGGTAATATCTTTAAGAACAGAGATAGGAGATCATACAAAAAGTCCTTTAAACTTGACTGTTAAAGAGGGAAGTAAAATATTTGTTATTATAAGTAAAGGTCAAGAAAAAGCTACAGTTCCTAACGTAAAAGGAAAAGAACAAGAAGAAGCAATTCAATTATTAGAAGAAGCAAAATTAAAAGCAGAAATTGTCGAAGAAACTAGCAAAACCGTTAAAGAAGGATATGTAATTAGCCAAGATACAGAGGCAGATACAGAAGTTTTTGCAGGGGATACAGTAAAAATACATGTAAGTACAGGAACAGAAAAAGTTACAATGGTTAGTGTAATAGATAAAGATGAAGAAGCTGCCAAAAAAGCATTAAAAGCAATAGGTATAACAAATATAAATATCGAATACGAAGAAAATTCTAGTAAAGCTTCAGGAAAAGTTATTAAGCAAAGTATAGAAAAAGGAAGTACAGTTGAAAAAGATGCTAGTATTACTATTACAGTAAATACTTATAAAGAAAGTAAAACAGTAGACTTAATAATAAATGTAAAATCATTAACAGGTGGATATCAAGAAACTACTGCTCAAACAAATACAACAGAAAACAGTGTAGAAACAGATTATACTACAGTAGAAAAAACTTGTGATGTAAGTGTTTCTGTAGATGGTTCAGTTGTTGAAACAAGACAAAGTGTTGACAAGAATACTACTCAATTAAAAATTAGTGTTACAGGTACAGGAAGAATGACAATAACAGTAGATGCAGGTGGTTCTAAAACTACAAAGACCGTAGACTTTAGTTCTGTAACTAAAGTAAATATGCCATAGTATGTTGTAAAAATGGAGGAATAATGCAAGGACTTATAATAGAAAATATATCAAACTTATATAAAATAAAATGTAATAATAAAGAATATAAGGCAACAGCAAGGGGAAAATTTAAAAAAGATGAAATAAGTCCAGTTGTAGGAGATTTGGCCCAATTAGTACAAATAGATGAAAATAAAAAAGAGGCAGTAATAGAAAAAATATTACCAAGGAAAGTGTATATAAAAAGACCCAAAATGGCTAATATAACTCAAATTATTTTAGTAGTATCAAGCAAAAATCCAAAACCAGATTTACTACTATTAGATAAACAATTAGCATTTGCTGAAAATTTAGGAATTAAGGCTATAATAGTTTTAAATAAAACTGATTTAGATGATAAAGAAGACTTTAAAGTAATAAAAGAAATATATGAAAAAATTGGATATGAAGTAATAGAAACAGCAGCAAAAGAAAAAATAGGAATAGATTTATTAAAAGAAAAACTAAAAAACAATATAAATGCATTTGCTGGAAATTCAGGAGTTGGAAAATCTACACTTATAAATGCAATATTTAATAAAGATATGACTCAAGAGGGGGAAATAAGCAAAAAAAATAAAAGAGGAAAAAATACAACAACCTCAATAAAATTATATGAAATAGATTATAACACTTATATAGCAGATACCCCAGGATTTTCAACATTTGATATATCAGAAATAGGAAGTAAGCAATTAGAAAATTGTTTTAGAGAATTTAAAGAAAAAATACCAAATTGTGAATTTATAGGATGTACACATATAAAAGAAAATAAGTGTGGTATAAAACAGGCAATTAAAGATGGAACAATTAGTCAAGAAAGATATGATAGATTTTGTAAAATATATAATGAAATGAAAGAAAGAGAGAATAAAAAATGGTAGAAATTTCAACATCAATATTATCAGTAAAAAGTGGAGAAGAGGCAGATGTATTTTTAAGATTAGAAAATGCCAAAACAGATTATTATCATATAGATGTAATGGATGGCAAATTTGTAGAAAATAACACATATTCTAAAATGTTAGAATATAGTTCATACATAAAAAGAATATCAAATCTTCCAATGGATGTACACTTAATGGTAGAAGATGTAAAACAAGCAGTTGATGACTTTTTACAAATAGAACCTAATATTATAACATTTCATTATGAAGCATGTAAAGATAAAAGTGAAGTAATGGAAATGATAAACTATATAAAATCTAATAATTGTAAAGTTGCAATTTCTGTAAAACCTAATACAAAAGTAGAAGAAATATATGAGTTTTTACCTTATATTCATATGGTCTTAATAATGACAGTAGAACCAGGAAAAGGTGGACAAACTTTACTTACAGACATGGTAGATAAAATAGCAACATTAAAAAAATATATTAGTGAGAATAACTTAGAAATTGATATAGAAGCTGATGGTGGAGTTAATTTAAAAACTGCGCCAGCAGTAAAAGAGGCAGGTGCAAATATTTTAGTTGCCGGAAGTGCAATATTAAAGGCTACAGATTTTAGAGTTATTATTGATGAATTAAAAAAGTAAAAATATAAAAGGAAAGTTCTTTTAATTAAAGAACTTTCTTATTTTATCCATATAACAACATTAGCAAATAAAGTAACTATAAAAGAAAAACAAATTACAACAATTCCGCCATATTTATTACTTTCAGCTTTTATTTCATATATTCCATAATAAATGGCCTTTATTAATATAAATAAACTGACAATAGTAAAGACAAAGTCATAAAAAAAATTAAACAATAGATTTCCTCCTATCTAATATTTTATGTTTCAGTAAGAAGAATGCTAGATTCTACAGATGTATTAACTTCAACACTAAAAAAAGCATCTTTATAATTTTTATTCCAATTATAATTTTCAAAGTCTTTTGTTGTTAAAAATTTTGAAAGGGCATATTTTCCAAATCCATTTATATCAGACTTAAATTCCCTTGAAGTTTTGTATAAATAATCTGAAAAGGTAGATTCAATATAACTGTTACAAGAAGTTGAAATAGCATCTAATTTTTTAGTATCCAAATATTCTCTGTCACTATCAATAGAATATATTCTACCAGAAAATTCAAATTTAACTTTTATATAAGGTGAGCCGTTAATAATGTTAAGATCAACTTTTGGAGATCTTAAAGGGGAAATGTAAATATCTAAATAATTATCTTCTTTTTCAGGATCTTGAATTGTTATAAAAAACATTTTTGCCTGGTGTGTCATATTGAGGTAAGATAAACATTCGTATGCGTTTAATTCTCCAACCATTCTATCATCTTTAAAAACTGCTAGCCCAATATTTTCAGATCCACGTTTTCCAGTAATTGAAGATTCATTAGACTTTGCACTTGAAGCTTTATTTTCAGTCATATCACTTTGATTATCTGCATTTTCTGTGTTCATTCCTCCTAGAATAGCAACAGGATTGCAAGTATCACATTCTAAATTATTTAGAAAATCTCCTATATTGGCATCAGCTGTATAACCAGTAAAATTACTAGAATTATCAAAAATATCATAGTATTTAGTTATTAAGTTTTCTAAAATAGGTTTAGAATTTTCTATATAATATTGTGCATTACATTTGCTTACTACAATATTAGCAGATGGTCTTATTTGCGTATCATTCATTAGAGTATAAATGTGTTTTGAAATTCCTTCTACAGCAACATCTTCAGAAAAAATAATTACTTTACAATGCGAAAGATTAAGCCTTTTTCCTATATAAGTATTCATTAAATTAATTGCAGAACCAATAGATTGAGCTTCTACACTATTTACAATAGAAGGACTTTTTTCAGATGTTCCAGATTCGCTAGTTGATGTTACAGTTGTAAATTGAAAACTAAAGTTATATCCACCTGATTGAGAAGAATCTACTCCTATAGCTACTACATAAGCTAATTTATCTATACTTAGAGAATTATAAGATTGAGAAAAAGCTACTAAAAAAAGAGCTATAACAAGTACTATAAAAAATTTTTTAATAAAATATTTCATCTAATTTCCTACTTTCTTAAAAATATAAAATTAAGTTTTTTTCTTTTTTAAATTAGCTAAAATTAGTATTGTAATACCTAAAACAAATATTACTGCAATAGAAACATAACTATAAATTTCAGTCTCCAAAAATGTAGATACAGCTAAATTTTTAGGCAACATTGCTATTGCCAAAATTAAAAGTCCAAAGACATTTATTATTTCTTTTGTATTTTTTATATTAGTTAGTTTTTTAAAAACACTTATTGCAAATTTACAAGTAATGGACAGATAGCTAATAAATGCAATAATCCAAATTAGCATAAATATAGATTCTAATCTTTGCAAGAAGTTTCCAAAAGATATATATCTTGCAGCAGAATATAATGGCATAATTTCATTAGTTGCTATAAATGAACTGAATATAAATAAAATAATTGAAACACATAATAATAAATAAACACCTGATAAAAGAGTAGAAAGTATTGAAATTTTTTTGTATTTTTCAGGTTCTTTTAAATAAGGTGGTATAAAATATAAATACAAAATTCCTTCAAAAGCAGATATGTTAAGTAATCCAGTAAAAAAAGTATTACCAAAACCGTTACCTAAAATAGGAAATATTTTTTGTATATCAATGTTTTTTGCATTAGCAATAAAAATAATTGCAACACTTAAAAAAGCAATAGGGAGTATTATTAAATTTACTTTTAAAGATACATTAAATCCTAATCTATTAGAAAAACAAGATCCAATTATAAAAAGAAAAATAATAAAAATAATAGGGGTCATTTGAAAGTACACAATACCTAATGCTTCACAAAAATTTCTTAACAATATGCTTGAACTTGCTATAAAATACAAAATAAAAATACTTCCTATAATATTTTTAAAAACTTTTCCACCTAAATATTCAGATATATCTATTATGTCAGAATTGCCAAATTTTTTAAACAATTTGCAAATTAATAACACTATTAAAGTACAAATAATAGTTACATAAATAATATTTATAATAGTTGCAGATTGTGTTCTTACAATTAAATTTCTAGGCATTGATAATATAGAATGAGCTATAATAACTGTTAAAATTACTACAACTGCTTCAGTAGTGCCTATTTTTATTTTAGACATTTACAAATTAGCCTCCTCATTTTATTAATTTTTCCATTTCATAGAAATTTTTTCTTGAGATTTTTCTTTTTTAGCAGCTATATATTTTGCACGAAATTCTCTTTTCCAAATAGGTGCTAGGAATAAACCATGTCCTTTTTCTTTTATTTTTGGAGCAACTGGAACTGTTATAGGTACACCAAAAGAATTTAAACTGCATAATACAGACAAGTATATAAACAATCCAATTCCAATTCCAACAAATCCTGCCATATATCCTAGTAAAACGAACGCAAACCTAAAATATCTTAAGTGAAATCCAAATATAAAATCTGGAATTGTAAAAGATGCAATTCCTGTTAATGCTACGACAATAATTAAAATTGGACTAACTATATCTGCGCTTACAGCCGCTTGTCCAAGGACTAGTGCTCCAACAATACCAATGGTTGGACCAATAGGAGATGGAACACGCAGACCAGCTTCTCTAATTAATTCAAAAGCAATTTCCATAATTAAAATTTCAAAAAGTACGGGGAAGGGGACATTTTCTCTTGAAGCAAGTATAGAAAATAGTAGTTCAGTTGGTAATATTTCTTGGTGGAAACTAGTCATTGCAACATATATACCAGGCAATAATAAAGTTAAAAATGCTCCAATAAAACGAAGAGTTCTTAAAAAATTTGCAAAATTTGTTTTTAAATTTTTATCTTCGGGAGAAGTCATATAATCTATTAAAGTCGCTGGTAAAATAATAGCATAAGGAGAACCATTCACAAGAACAACAACTCTTCCTTGCAATAAAAACTCACAAGCTTTATCAGGTCTTTCAGTTGACATTGTTTCTGGAATACCGAAATCCATTTTCTTGAGAAATTAATTGTTCTAACTCTCCAGAGGAAATAAGAGCGTCAATTGCTAAATTATTTATTCTATATTTTGTTTCTGCTACTAAATCTGAGTTTGTTATATCTTTTATATAACAAATACCACATTTAGTTTTAGTGATTTTTCCAACATCTATATTTTCAATAATTAAATTTTCATTGTTAATAATTCTTCTCATAATTGAAGTATTAGTTCTTATATTTTCTACAAAAGCTTCTTGAGAACCTTTTATTACAACTTCATTATTTGGGGCATCAATACTTCTTTGTTTAAAACCTTTTACTTCAATGTCAAAAGCAATATTTAAAGTATCAACAAATAATGCACAGTTACCTGAATTAACTCCAGAAAAAACTTTATCAAATTCTTCTAATTGTTTTACACTATTTTGGGGTATTAGGCAATTAGATATAAAATCTGATATGTTAAATTTTTTTATTTTTCTAATAGTAACATTATTAGTAGTTGATTCTGATATAACTTTAGAGTGATCACCATTATATAAATTACTTTGATTTCTTAACATTAATGGTTTTAAAATAAAATCATTCATGATGTTTGAATCAATCATGCCATCAATATAGAGTAAAAATGCATTATACTGTTTATTCCTTGAATTTAATGTAAATTCTCTAATTATTATGTCACTGTTTATTAAAGTATTGTATGCTATTTTTACATATTCTAGGTTTTGATTCAAATTAGAATATATTTTTGGTTTTTGAGAATCTTCAGAAATGTTATTATTCACTGAATTATTTGTGTTTTCTGGCATATCAAATTCGTATTCTTTTTCAGGTATATAGTAAAAAATTGATTTTAATGTATTCTTAATATTCATACTTTTTCTCCAATTTTAAATTTATTTTTATTATTGATAATATTTCCAAAAAATATACTAGTTTTTGTATTAAAAAAATGATATAATAAATTTGAAAAGGAGATTACATATGAAAAGTAAAATTACCTCAATAATTATGTTTTTTATAATTATTGCAATAATTGGAGCGTCAATTTTAATTGGATTAATCGTTTGGCAAGAAATTAGTTATGATTTAGTAGCACAAACTTCAGAAGTTTCAGACGTTTCAGAGGAGTCTGAACAAATTGAATTTAACGGATCAGATTTGTCAGATACAATAGAAAAAGATATAGAAGTACCCGAAATAAGGAACAATTCAAATCCATTAGAAGAATTACAAGAATCAGAGGAAACTCCAACTATTGCACAAACAGTAGAACCAGAAGTTAATTATGAAAATGAAAATGTAAAGATAAATAAGTATTTTTATAAACAATTAAATAGATATTCACAATTAATATATAATGCTTTTGAAACTAATAAAGAAAATATGAAATCAGGTACATATAAAGTAAATTTAGGTTCATCTTTTTCTAGCATATTGTCAAAAGAAAATGGGCAAGAGGAGTTGGGAAAATATTATCAATCTGCTATAGAAGCGTATGTATATGATAACCCAGAAGTATTCTATTTAAGCCCAAGTAAAATGTATTTGAACATAGAAACAACTACTAATAGAAAAACAAATGAAAAATCATTTAATACATACGTTGATTGTGGAGAACTTCCAAATTACTTCATAGATGAATTTAGTTCAAAAAATCAAGTTGAGCAGGCAATTCAAAAGGTGGAAAGTGTTAGAAATAAAATAATTAGTAGAAAAACAGGAGATACTTATTCTGATATAAAAATGGTTCATAATTATTTGGTTGATAATGTAGAATATGATAGTTCGGTTTCAAAGGGGAATATATATAATATTTATGGCGCATTAGCTAATAATGTGTGTGTATGTGAGGGATATGCAAAGGCTTTAAAATATTTATTAGATGAATTAGGTGTAGAGTCTTGCTTAGTAATGGGTAAAGCAACAAATTCTGAAGGAGATAGTGAAAATCATGCATGGAACTATGTTAAATTAGATAATACATGGTATGGAATTGATAGTACATGGGATGACCCAGTTATTATCGGTGGCGGATTTGCAACAAGTGATGTAAAATATAGATATTTTTTGAAAGGTTCTAATACAATTAATAAGGATCATTTTCCATCAGGAAAATTTACAGAAAATGGGCAAGTATTTAGCTATCCAAATTTAAGTAGTAAAGACTATTAAATTTTTGTGTCATTGGTTCCGGGTTTGGTTGTGTCATTGGTTCCGGGTTTGGTTGACACACTTTTTCTACGAAAAATGTGTCAACCAAACCCGGAACCAATGACACAAAACCCGGAGCCAATTGCAAACTTAAAGTTTTAAAGTCATAATTATTGCATTATCTTTACCATTATAATATTTTTTCCTAAAACCAGTAATAACAAAGTCAAACTTATTATACAATTTAATTGCAAAAGAATTATTTTCATTTACTTCTAAAGTAATACTAGACATACCATTTTTTTTAGAATTATAAATAAGTTGTTCTAAAAGTAATGAGCCAATGCCTTGATTTCTATATATTTTTTTAGTAACTATATTTGTAATATTAGCTTCATCTAAAATAAATTGAACTCCAGCAAAGCCAACTATTGTATTATCTGAATTTTTAGATACTAAATAAAGAGAGTTTGAGTTTGAAATTTCTTGTTTTAAAATATTATAGTTCCAAAAATTATCAAAATCTGTTTCTAAAATATCAGCAATTTCTTCTAAATCTTGAAGGGTCATTTTATAAATATTTATTTCCATATTTTTAATCCTTTTTTAGTTTTTCTTCTAATTGCCTTTGAGCTTGAGGTTTTTTCAAATACATAGGTAATAATTCTATAGTGTTTCCGTTTTTTATTTTTCTAAAACCAGCTAAAGCTAAATTTGATGTGTTAATTTTATTTAAATATTCATCCAAAAATATTGCATTTTGCATATAGTTTATAATTAAATGTTCATAAGATATAGCACCATCACCAACAAAGGTAATAGGAGTTTTATAATGTTTTAGAGTGTTGCACATCTCGATAATAGAAGCTGAAGTAGGAGATATTAATTCTGAATAATTACTATTTTCAAAATTATAAAGAGCAAAGTAACAATTATCATTTTTACAATCAATAATGCTACATATTAAGCCATTCATTTTTACATTATATGCTAAAGCCTCTAATGAACTTATACCAGTATATTTGCAATTTTCAATACTATCCACAAAAGCTTTTGTCGTTGCAACTCCAATTCTAATACCAGTAAAAGATCCAGGTCCAATGTCGCATACAAAACCATCAAAATTAGATATTTTTAAATTGTTTTTTTCAAGTAGATTTTGAATTAATGGCATTAAACTTTCAGAATGTGTTAGACCATTTTCAAATTCTAATTTATCTATAATTTCTTCGTCTTGTGAAATACAAGCTCCACATAAACTTCCAGATGTTTCTATTGTTAAAAGTTTCATAGATTAGTCCTCCATAAAATAATTATCGAAATTTTTACCAAAAGTTTCTACATTTAAAATTCTTACATTTTCGTCTGTGTTATCTTTTAAAAATGATATTTTTATATATTCTTTTGGGAGTAAATTTTCTATAAGTTCGCCCCATTCGATAATACAAATTCCTTTTTCAAAATATTCTTCTCCACCAATTGCTAAAAATTCATCTTCATCTTCTAACCTATATACATCAAAATGATATATTGGGAAGTTTGTTGCATTATACTCGTTTACAATTGTAAATGTTGGACTTGATATTTCGTTTTGTAAATCGAAATATTCAAGTATTCCTTCAGTGAATTTTGTTTTACCTGAACCAAGTTCGCCAGATAAAATTATAATATCTCCTATGTTTAATTTACTAGCCAAACTTTTGGCAAAATTTTTTGTTTCATTTTCATTATTTGATTTGAAATTGAAGGTAGACATTTTTTGACCTCATTTCATTTAGATTTTTATGTTAATATTATAATATAAAAACAACATAAGGTCAAGAAAACATAAATTATGTTTTTTATGCATAAATTACAGAATTTTTGCATAAAATAAAGTCATAAAGTAAATCACTTTATGACTTTTAACCTATATGCTATACTTAAGGTAGTTAGTGCGTTTACAACCTCTCTAAATATTTCTTTTTCGATTTCAAAGATGAATGAACATAGGTTTGAAGGGTTGTTTTTATGTCATTATGTCCTAACACTTCACTTAATGATTTCGTATCCATTCCTATATTTATACAGTCAGATGCAAAACTGTGTCTTAAACTATGAAAATGTAAGTCTTTTATTTTACATTCTTTCATACATTTTTCAAACATTTTTTGATATGTTCTTGGTTCTAAATAAGTATCACTTGATCCAGTTAAAAAGAAACTATTTTTTGCATATTGTTTCTTTAGTGGTTTTAATATATTATATATTTTTGTAGAAATAGGAATTGTTCTAACTGATTTCTCTGATTTTGGTATGTCTATTTTTATCATACTATTTTTTTCTATTTTGTTATAAATTCTTTGCATTGTATATTTTATTTGTAATACTCTTTTTTCTAAATCTATGCAATCCCATTTTAATGCACAAATTTCGCCTATTCTAAGTCCTGTATTTAAGCAAATAATAATACCTATATGTCTTAATGTATTATGCTTTAAGCAATATTTTTCAAGTTTCTTTTTTTCATTTGGGCTAAGTACCCTTAATTCTTTTTTATGAACTTTTGGCATAGCAACAAAGTCAAAGTTAAAATTATATCCATATTTTTTCTTTCCATAAGCTAAAATTGATTTTAATAAGCTAATTACATTTCTAATTGAAGTAGGTTTTAAAACTTTCATTAATTCAGTTACAAATATATTAAAATCATACTCTTGTAATTTTTCCATTTCTATATTTTTAAAATGAGGTACAATATATTGATTTATCATATAAATATATCTATAATAAGTAGATTCCTTTAGTGTGATTTTCTTAAACTTGAGCCATTCTTCTATTATTTCATTTAATGTTTTTTCTTTTTCCATTTTTAAATTCCTTCTTTCATATTTTGATATTTAAAGAAAAAATATTATTATGATTTATTTAATAAAATTTTTTCTTCCATATTGACTTTTTTTTTATAAACAATTAAAATTTAATTAGTTGTTAAAAGTCATAAAGTGATTTATTTTACGATGAAGTAAAAATCAACCAAAAGTATAGCGATATTAACTAAATTATACGATATTGCACAAACAATTTAAACAAAAATTCAAAAGAAAAGGGAGGAAGAAGCAAAGTGAAAAAAAGTATGGAATTTGCAAAACAAAAAGTGTTCCAAAGGAACAACAAAGGACAAAAAGGAATAACATTAATAGCATTAGTCATCACAATAATAGTCTTGCTAATCCTAGCAGGAGTAGTAATAGCGATGTTATCAGGAGACAACAGTGCACCACAAAAAGCAACAGAGGCAGCACAAAAAGATGCCATAGCGGGAGCAAAAGATGAAATAGCAATGGAGGTGCAAGAGGCATTATTAAATTATTATAATAATACCTATGTAGAAGGAGATGGAACAAGTGAAAATAGTATTCAAAAAGTAGTGGCAGACGCTACAGGAAGAGCAGTAGACAATGCAAAAAGTAGAAATAAACAATTGCTAGAGTCATCAGGAGTAGCAGATAATACAATAACATTAAAAACAAAATCATACACAGTAACAGGAACAATAGACGAAAACGGTGGAATAACATGGAGTGATTACGTAGAGTCACCAGGAAGTAATGGTTCTGAAACAGGAGTAGTACCAAATGTAGGAGATACAGTAAATTATGCACCAAGCGGAAGTTATGATTGGAATAAATCTTTAGCAGAATCAACAGATGAAAGTGTCGGTTCAGGAACAGAACCATTAAGCAGTGCAGAAAATGGAGACTATAGAATAACAAAATGGAAAATATTAAGTTATAATCCTAATACAAAAATGGTAGAAATGGTACCAACTGAGCCAGTAGGTAATTTAACCTTAAGTGGAGCACAAGGATATAATAATGCAGTATATTTATTAAATCAGGCATGTAGTAAATTATATGGAAATTCAAGTAAAGGAATAGAAGCAAGAAGTATACAAGAAGAAGATTTTGTAAAAGCAGGAGGAGAAGAATGGAAAACAAAGAAGGAAGCGTATGAAAACAGTTATGCGAAATATGGTAATCAATACAAAGAATATACATTATCATATAAAAAATATCCAAGTATATATGCAAAGGAATACCAGAGCGTAATAGATGGAAACGAAAATAAAGATTCGGGAGCATTAAATCAAAGCGAACAAAAAGAACCAATAAGTGCAACAGACAACGAAGCGACAGTTGGGTATAAAAATGATAATACAAGTATTAATCCATATCAAACATATTACAATACAAGTAATTACACCACAACGCAAGGATTGCTAGGAGATAAGGCAGGAATACTTCTACCAGAAGGTGAAGATACAAAAAATTACTGGGTGGCTTCGCGCTGCGTGATTCTCGACGGTGACAATTGCTACTTCGATGTTCACGCTATGTTTTCTGGGTACGTGAATGCTTACATTTTGTTCGACTCTAACGGTAGATCTAGCGGTCCTTCGCGTGCGTTGTTCCCCGTAGTTTCTCTAAGCTCTGAGCTCTTAGTGGAAGGCGCAGAATCAAATACATATGATGTAAAAATAGATTAGAGAATTTTAAAATGTTATCATTATTGCCAAAAAGTTGTGAAGTATTCTACTTAAGGGTTGTAAATTGTATAATAGAACTGAGCAAAAATTCTCAAGTAAAATTGAGTAAATTTGCTCAGTTTTCTCTTTGTCTT
>CANRHX010000014.1 GCA_947630545.1 uncultured Clostridia bacterium | reverse complement strand
TTACACCATCCTTTCTTTACAGATTTAGGATGATTTTTTCCAAAAGAAAAAATCAACCAGTTTAACTGATTGATTTTTATATCTTCTGCTCTATAAAGTTCGAACAGAAACTTCGCTGGCTGGGGTGGTAGGATTCGAACCTACGCATGTCGGAGTCAGAGTCCGATGCCTTACCGCTTGGCGACACCCCAATATAATTTTTATAAAACATAAAATTGCTATAACAACATAGTCATTATAGCAAACTTTATATTAATTTTTCAATAGTTTTTCAAATTTTTCATAATTTTTGCAATAGCTACCTAATAATTTTATAAAACTCTTACATTCAGTTTTATATTTTAAATGGCAATACTGCTTTAACACAATGTAATCTATAATTTCTCTATTATGCATTACAATATCTGGATTTATTATAATATTATCGTTAATGCATTTACCTAATCCATTTATTCTCTCTATTTTATAATCTTCTGGAGCAAAACCTAATATTATTCTTGTTTTTTCCATAGCTCTTTCTATTTCTACTTTTGCAATAGCATCATACATTTTTTGAATAGCGAAATCTAACATTTGATTATTATTTACCCTTTTGTATTTATTTTGAAGGGTTATTTTTATTGTATCATCTTCTATATTTAATTCGGCAACTTTTACATTTTTATATGCTATTTTTAATCTATAATCATTGCCAAGTAATTTTACTGGATGTCTTTCTATTGTTTTTACATTATTTTTTACTCTTACTAAATTCATTTTTATTCCCTCCAAATTGTTCTTTTTTGTTTCTGCGAATTGTTGTTCGCCTTGTATGATGTTATTTTATATTATTATTTTTCATTTGTCAATAGTTTTTTCAAAATTTTGTTCGTTTTTTATTTAAAAATTGTTACACTTTACAACTAATGTTTAAATTGTTATTTTTTTGCCCTTGTCGTCGCAATTTCCAAAATAGAAATACTAGTTTGAAAATTGCTCCATTCGCACTCGCCATTGGCTCGTTTGATCGCTTTCGCGGGCTTTAAAAATAACAATTTAAACATCAAGCATGAATTGTAACTCCCAAATAAAAAGAGCAATTTCTTGCTCTTTATTCATCATCTGACATAAGAATTTGATTTTTAGTTTTTTTTGCATTTTTACTTGCAACATATTCTACATTTTGAGTGCTTTCATAATTTTCAGTATCAAAATCAACCAAATTTTTAATATCTTTTATATATATACCTTCTTCATAACTTTCAGTTCGGATTAAATTTTTTTCACCTGTATAATATCTTTTTAAGATTTCTCTTTCATCCTTACTCACTTTTTCTAATCCCATATTCAAGTATTTACTACGCCAAATAATATGTCTTTGATAACTGTCAAATTCACTATTTTGTAAGTCTTCATAGTCATACTCAATTAAAAATTTCATATTTTTTATTGTTATTGTTAAATTGCTCCAAGTTTTTTCTTCTATCTTTTTAAATTCTCTTCGTAAATCTTTTATTTTATCATATAAAAGTTCTACAAGTCTTAGGTATTCTGATTCTTCTAAATTAAATTTTGAAGGTATTTCATATACATTTATTGGATTTTTTCGTAGTAATCCTTTTGGTATATAATAGAAAAATAATTCTCCTGTTTCTACATTTCCAAACCTTTCTATTACTGAAGCATATAAATATACTTCATCCCATTTTTCTGGAATCATATAAAATATTTTTCTTTGTATATCTTCATATATTTCCTTTATTTTTCGAGTTGTTGTTAACATTTTTACCTCTTTTTTCTATAGTTAGTTATATTCCATAAAAAGGCTAAAGCTAGCCTTTTTATTACTATTTTTGTATTAAACTTTTTCCTGTCATTTCTTTTGGTACTTCTAAATTCATTAAATCAAGCATTGTTGGCGCTAAATCAGCTAATATTCCATCTTCTCTTAATTTTACATTAGGTCTACTTGTTACCAATATTAATGGAACTGGATTTGTAGTATGAGCTGTATGTGGTTCTCCTGTTTTATAATCTATCATTTGCTCACAATTTCCATGATCTGCTGTTATTATTAAATTTGCTTCTTTTTCTTCTATTAGCTTTATTATTTTTCCTACACACTCATCAATAGCTTCTACTGCTCTTATTGCTGCTGGTAAACTTCCTGTGTGTCCTACCATATCTGGGTTTGCAAAGTTTAATATAATATTGTCAAATCTATCATTTGCTATTGCATCGCAAACTTTTTCAGTTACTTCGTATGCACTCATTTCTGGCTTTAAATCATATGTTTCAACTTTTGGAGAAGGTATTAGTATTCTGTCTTCTCCTTCAAATTGTTTTTCTTCGCCACCATTGAAGAAAAATGTAACATGTGCATATTTTTCAGTTTCTGCTATTCTTAATTGTGTAAATCCTTTTTTACTTATATACTCTCCAAATGTATTTATTAAAGGTTCCTTTTTGAATGCAATATGAACATTTGGCATTGTTTCATCATAGTTTGTAAAGCATACATAGTATAAGTTTAAATCTTTTTTTGTTTCGAATTCATTAAATTCTGTATCTACTAAAGTTCTTGTTATTTCTCTAGCTCTATCTGGTCTAAAATTAAAGCATATTACAGAATCATTTTTTCCGATTGTTGCTACTGGTTCATCATTATTGCAAATAACTGTTGGCTCAACAAATTCATCAAATACTTCTTTTTGATATGAATCTTCTATTGCTTTTATTACATTTGAAGCTTTAATTCCTTCTCCTTTAACCATAGCATCATAAGCTTTTTGAACTCTTTGCCATCTTTTATCTCTATCCATAGCATAGAATCTTCCACTTATAGATGCAATTTTTCCTACACCTTTTTCATTCATTTTTTCTTGTAATTTTACTATATAGTTCTCTGCTGATGCAGGTGGTGTATCTCTACCATCTAAAAAACAATGTACATATACATCTTCAAAATCTCTTCTTTTTGCTAGTTCTAACAATCCATATAAATGTCTTATATGGCTATGAACCCCACCATCTGAAACTAATCCTAAAATGTGTAACTTAGAATTATTATTTTTACAATTATCTATTGCAGAAATTAGTTCTTGATTTGTAAAAAAATCTCCGTCTTCTATAGATTTAGTAATTCTTGTTAACTCTTGGTATACAATTCTTCCTGCTCCTATATTTGTGTGACCAACTTCTGAATTTCCCATTTGTCCATCTGGTAATCCTACATGTGAACCACTTGTAAAAATATCAGTATTTGGATATTTTTTCATTAGTCTATCTATATTAGGTGTATTGGCTTGTTTTACTGCATTTCCTTCTTCATTTGGATTATCTCCAAAACCATCTAATATCATTAGCATTGTTAGTTTGTCTTTCATATCTTTAACTCTCCTTTTATTAGATAGAAATTATTTATCATAATTAACTATTTTTGAAAATTCTTCTGGCTTTAAGCTAGCTCCTCCGACTAAACCACCATCTATATCTGGCATTTCGAATAGTTCTTTAGCATTTGAGCTTTTAACACTTCCGCCATATTGTATTATAACTCTTTCAGATACGTTTTGTCCATAGATTTGTTGAATTTTATCACGAATTGCTTTAATGCTATTTTGAGCATCGTCACTTGTTGCTGTCTTTCCTGTACCAATTGCCCATATTGGCTCATATGCTATTATAGTTTCAGCAACTTGTTCTTCTGTTAATCCTTCTAATGCAAGTTCTGTTTGCTTTGTAATAACATCAATTGTAGTTCCATTTTCTCTTTGCTCTAATGTTTCTCCAACACATACTATTGGTTTTAATCCATTTGCAAAAGCTGCCTTTATTTTTTTATTTACAGTTTCATCTGTTTCGTTAAAATATTGTCTTCTTTCTGAATGCCCTATAATTACATATTCTACATTTATTGATTTAAGCATTTGCGCAGACACTTCTCCAGTATATGCACCTTTTTCTTCAAAGTGCATATTTTGAGCTCCAATCTTTATATTTGTATCTTGTGCTGTCATTAGAGCATAAAATAGATCTGTATATGGCACGCATAATATAACCTCGTTTTCTGTATCTTTTACTAATGGTGTAAATTCTTCTATGAATTTTATTGCTTCATTTGGAAGCATATTCATTTTCCAATTTCCTGCTATTACTTTTTTTCTCATATTAATCTCTCCTTTATATGTTTAATTACGATTGTGTCAACCAAACCCGGAACCAGTGACACAAAATGTGTCATTTAAACCCGGAACCGATGACACACTATTTATCTAGTAGGCATTCAATTCCTGGTAATTTTTTTCCTTCCAAAAATTCTAGTGATGCTCCACCACCTGTTGATATATGTGTCATTTTGTCTGCTAATCCTGCATTTTTAACGGCTGATGCTGAATCTCCACCACCTATTATTGTTTTAGCATCGATTGTTGCTAATAATCTTGCAATTGAGTTTGTTCCAACTGAGAATTGTGGGAACTCAAATAATCCTAAAGGTCCATTCCAAATTACAGTTTTTGCTTTCTTTATTTCTTCTGAAAACATTTTTATTGTTTCTTCTCCAATGTCAAATCCTTCCCAATCTGCTGGAATTTCTGTCCAAGGAACTGTTTTGCTTTCTGTATCTGGTTTATATTCTTTTCCTACTTTTGTATCTACTGGAAGTATTAATTTTACTCCTTTAGCTTTTGCTTTTTCCATTGCTTCTTTTGCTAAATCTAATTTGTCTAATTCACATATTGAATTTCCAACTTCATATCCTTGTGCTTTAAAGAATGTATATGCCATTCCTCCACCTATTAATAATGTATCTACTTTTTCTAGTAAGCTATCTATTACACCTATTTTATCTGATACTTTTGCTCCACCTAATATTGCAACAAATGGTCTTTCTGGGTTATTTACTGCCTCTCCTAAACATTGTAATTCTTTTTCAATTAAGAATCCTGATACTGCTGGTAAGAATTTAGCTACACCTGCTGTTGATGCATGTGCTCTATGTGCAGCACCAAATGCATCATTTACATATACTTCTGCCATGCTTGCTAATTCTTTTGCAAAAGTTTCATCATTGTCTGTCTCTTCTCTATGATATCTTACATTTTCTAATAACATTACTTCTCCAGGTTTTAATGCTGCTGCTTTTGCTTTAGCATCTTCTCCTATTACATCTTTTGCCATTACTACTTCTTTTCCTAGTATTTTAGATAGTTCTTTTGCTACAGGTTTTAATGAAAATTCTGGTTTAAATTCTCCTTTTGGTCTTCCTAAATGTGAGCAAAGAATTATACTGCAATTATTTTCTAATAAATATTTTATTGTTGGTATAGCTGCAATTATTCTTGTTGTATCTGTTATATTTTTGTCCTCATCCATTGGCACATTAAAATCACATCTTACCAATACTTTTTTTCCTTTCAAATCAATATCTTTTACTGTTTTTTTACTCATTTTTATTTCCTCCTTAGATTTGGTAAAATTATTTTTACCATATTTTATTAGATAATGCAATTTTATAACAAAAAAGAATACTTTTCAAGTATTCTTTTATTTTTATTTTAACTTTTAACGTATATTATTTTCCTTATCATCATTTCTATTTTCAAAATCTTCTTGTATAACTAGTTTTCTGTTTCTTTTTTCTCTATATCCTTCTACAAATTTGCTTAATTCTTCTGGTCTAATTTGTACATAAGTCTCTTCTTCATCTGAATATATATAATATATTGGTCCATCTAATAATTTTATTTGGATAACGGATAAACAGTCTAATTCTCCATCGCTATTTTCTTTTATGAACTCATACGCATCAAATTTTTTGCTTTCAAATTTATCTAAGGCAGAAGCACAAAAAAGTTTTTTATAAAATTGTTTTCTTTCATCTTCTCCAGCTGTTTTATCTCTGAATTTTATTAATCTAGTTAAATACTGTATTTTATTTTTTAGAACATCTTCATGAGTAATGTTTTTTATATCAATTCCTTGTTCTTTTAAAAATTTCTTGAAATTATTTGTATTTTTAACTTCTTCTACTAATAAAGAAAATACCATGTTGTTATAATCATAATTTATGCAATCAGTTTTTAAATCAATTTCCTTTAACTCTTTCTGACTAATTTCTTGTACATCTTGAGCATCTTCATATAAGTTTTTTGTAATACCAAAATATTCACATCTTAATCCATATCTACAATTTTGGATATCTCCAATAATGTTTGTATAGTATTTATCGCCATTTTCATCCCAAAATATAAGTGCAACATCTTGTACTTCTATTGGTCTTTTTATCGAGGAATTTTTATAGATTAATTTACATTTTATTCCTAATCTTTGTAATAACTGAAAAAAAATTTTATTCGTAGTTCTACATATAAGCCTTGTATCTTCATCATTATCTATATTTACTTCTCTATTATAAATTGAATTTAATAATTCTTTATTTTGACTATACATAAATCTTTCATCATATATTATATTTTTACAAATTCCATTATATAAATATTTAACTTTTTCCTTTACTGTCCAATGCGTTTCAATACCATCTAATAATTCTACAAATTTCATAATATTTTTTCCTTTTTTTATCTGCGCTATATTATATCAAAATTTACATAACAAGTCAATATAGCACGTAAAAAAACCGTAAGTATTTTATACCTACGGTTTTAAGAAATAATTATCTATTTAATCCTTTTCTTCCTGCATATACTGCAACATCTTCTAGTTGATCTTCGATATTTAGTAATCTGTTATATTTTGCAACTCTATCTGTTCTGCATGGTGCACCTGTTTTGATTTGTCCTGCATTTGTAGCAACTGCAACATCTGCTAAAGTTGTATCTTCTGTTTCACCACTTCTATGAGAAACTACAGCTGTCATTCCATTTTTCTTAGCTAGTTCTATTGCATCTAAAGTTTCTGTTAAAGTTCCAATTTGATTTAGTTTGATTAATATACTGTTAGAAACTCCTAAATCTATACCTTTTTGTAATCTTTTTATGTTTGTAACAAATAGGTCATCTCCAACTAATTGAATTTTGCTTCCTAATCTTTCTGTTAATATTTTCCATCCGTCCCAATCTTCTTCTGCTAATCCATCTTCAATTGAGATTATTGGATATCTGTTTACTAAATCTTCATAGAATGCTATCATTTCTTCTGTATTTTTTGTAACACCTATTTTCCAGAAATGATACATTCCTTCTTTTCCTATTTTTTTAGCTTCATCATACATTTCTGTAGCTGCAACATCTAATGCTAAGCATACTTCTTCTCCTGGTTTGTATCCAGCTTTTTCGATTGCTTCCATTATTAAAGCAAGTGCTTCGTCTTCATCTTTAACGTTTGGTGCAAATCCACCTTCATCTCCAACACCTGTAGCTAATCCTTTAGAATTTAATACTTTCTTTAAGTTGTGATATATTTCAGCACACATTTGCATACATTCTGAAAATGTTTTTGCTCCTACTGGCATTATCATAAATTCTTGTACACTTAATGTGCTATCTGCGTGTTTTCCACCATTCATTATGTTCATCATAGGAGTTGGTAATGTTTTTGCATTTGTTCCTCCTATGTATTGATATAGTTCCATTCCTAATGAAGCTGCTGCTGCTTTAGCTACTGCTAAAGATACACCTAATGTTGCATTTGCTCCTAATTTTCCTTTATTGTCTGTTCCATCTAATTCTATTAATGTTTTATCTAATTTTACTTGATCATATACGTTCATTCCAACGATTTCATCTCTAATTGTTGTGTTAACATTGTTTACTGCTTTTAATACACCTTTTCCTAGGTATCTTGATTTGTCTCCATCTCTTAATTCTACAGCTTCGAAACTTCCTGTTGATGCTCCTGATGGCACCATTGCTACTCCACTGTATCCTCCAGCTATTACTTCTACTTGTACTGTTGGATTTCCTCTAGAATCTAATACTTCTAAAGCTTTTACTTCGTCAATTTCTAAAAAATCTTTCATAATTTTTTTACCTCCTTGTTTTTTGGCTTATTAAACCACTTATGAATTCTATCATAAGTGGTTTTATTTTTCAAGTATTTTTCTAAATCTTTTATATTTCTTCAAGTTGTTTTAATCTTTTATTAAAGTAATCAAAAGCAATTTCATAGGTTTCTTCTTTTTCCAAATCCACATCAACAGAACGCAATAATTCAAGTGAACCTTTAGATCCTCCTTGACTTAACATGTTTATATATTTATCAATATAACCTGCTTCACCAGATAAAATTTTGCTTGCTATTACAATTGCAGAAGTTATACCTGTTGCATATTTGTAAACATAGAAACAACTATAAAAGTGTGGAATTCTAGCCCATTCATATTTTATTAAATCATCTATATCACAAGAATCTCCAAAATATTTTTTAACTAACTCATAATATATATCATTCAAATTTTCTGATGTTAAGCTCTCTCCTTTTTCTATTCTAGCATGAATATCTTTTTCAAATTCTGCAAACATAGCTTGACGGTAAAGCGTTGCTCTAATATTATCTAATTGTTCGTTTATTAATGCTGCTTTTTTCTTATTATCTTTTTCTTTATCTATCAAATAACTTGCAAGTAAAATTTCATTTACAGTTGATGCAACTTCTGCAACCATTATTGTATAATTTGCATTTATTGAATTTTGAGCATTATTTGCATAGTAACTATGCATTGAATGTCCTAACTCATGAGCTATTGTAGTTATATCACGTGATGAATTTACAAAATTTAATAATACAAATGGATGTACACCATAAACTCCCATACTATATGCACCAGTCATTTTATTTGGAGTTTCATATACATCAAGCCAATTGTTTTCAAATGCTTCTTTTAATTTGTTTGTATATTGTTCTCCCATAATAGCCAAAGCATCTAACACTGTTTGCTTTGCTTCAGTATATTCTATATAATCATCTTCTACGTCTAATGTATTTGTATAAACATCATACATGTGAAGTTTTTCAACGCCTAATAGTTTTCTTTTTAATTCCATATATTTGTGATTTAGATTTAAATTTTTATTAACTTCATTTATTAGGCAATTATAAACCTCTACACTTGAATCATCTGTATTTGTTACCATATCTAGTGATGACTTATAGTTTCTTATACTAGCAGAAATTGTTGTTTTCTTAACTCTAGATAGATATAATTCTGTAATTGTATTTATGTGCTTTTTGTATAAATAATACATTGATTCAAATGCTTGTTTTCTAATATTTACATTAGAACTTCTTATGTATTTTGAATATAAGCCATTTGTCATTTTTAATTCTTTTCCATCTTCATCCTTTATACTTGGAAATTCAAATTCTGTTGTTGTAAATATGTCATACGCATTTTCAGATACTCCAAATACTTCAGAATATTTTGTAATTACTTTTTCCACTTCTTCACTTAATATATGCTTTTTGTCTTTAATTATATCTTTAAGGACTTTTTCGAACTCTTTTAATCTTTCATCTTTCAAATATTCTTCTAATTTTTCATCAGAAATTTTAGATATTTCTGGTTCTATAAAACTTACCGCTTCGGCAAAATCTGTAGATATTTTTTCTACTTTTTTATATAACTTTATTGAATCTGTATTGCTCATATCTTTATGATATTTAAGCATTGCATAAGAATATACTTTTTCGTCTATTCTTATTGCATTTTCATAAGTTTTATAACAATTATATAGTTGATCCACACTTTGGCTTAATGTTCCTTTAAATTTTTTAATATCTTCTATTATTTCGTATAATTCTTCTACTGACTTATCGAATTCCTTTTCATTTTTAAAAATGTCTGTTAAATTCCATTCAAATTGATTTTTCATTTAATTATCGTCCTTTCCTATTTTCTTCTCCATTCAAATCCATCTGGTAGACTTAAATTGTCTTTCTTTTTTCTTACATATCTATCTTCTTCTGAAAACACACATCCACAATATTTTTGCATATAAAGTCCTAATTCCTTTGCTTTGTCATGTCCTTCCCAAAACCCATATCTAAAATCTCTATATAAAAAATCTACTCCATATTCTTTGCTTAACTTCTCACAATAGTTTTTTATAAAATTATGATTTTGGTAAATACTGTATAACAATGTTGTAGAAACTGTATCATACCCATTTTCCTTTGCATATTCAAAGGTTTTTCTTAATCTTACTGGATAACAATAGTCAACACAACGGCTTTCTAATTTGCTTGATACATTTTTACAAAATTCATCTAATCCATATTCATCTTCAATTATACAATTTACGTTTATAGACTTAGTATATTCTTTTAAGCAGTCTCTTCTTGCTTCATATTCTTTATATGGATGAATATTTGGGTTATACCAATATATTGTTGGTTCAATACTTTCTTGTCTTAATTTATTTATACAATATACACTACATGGTGCACAACAAGCATGCATTAAAAGTTTCATATTTATTTCCTCCAATATTATTTCGAATAAATTTCATAATTACCTATATTTCCAATATTTTTTAAGTTTTGTTGTACATAATCAGTAACTGTAGTTGGATGTTGCCAGTTTTTACTTAATTCAGGATTAAGAACTAAAAATATTGCATTATTTGTATCTTTAATATCATTTATAAGTCCTTGATCTCCTCTACTTCCAAAATTACCTTTCATTAACATATCATAATTTTTATTATAAATATCAATTGGTATCATGTAAATTGCAGCATCAAAGTTTAATATATAAACTTTTCTATTATTACTTGTAATATAATTATCCACATATATAATTGTATCTTCAAATTCTTTAGAAATTGGTATTCCTTCATAATGTTTTAATTTACTATAGTATTTTTCAGTATTAATATATGCATATTCATTTACTACTCCCATTATTAAAACATATAAAATAACTAAATATGAAAATGCTTTTAAAAATGACTTTATAAATAATAATTTTTCTGTATATACTTTTTTTAATAATTTTTCTAATAAATATGTACTTCCTATTAGACTTGGTACACTTCCTATTAAAAAGTGAATGTTATCTGATATTGGAAAAGCTACAATAAACATTGATAAGCTTAGTGCCAATATTACAAATAATTTTCTATCTTTATTTTTTAATGAATATATTAGCATCAAAACAAAATTAATTGGAACATATATTGCTAATATTTTTATTATTATTTCTTTACTGCTTAACAAATAACTGTACCTTATTTTATTTGAAAATGTAGTTATTCCTAAAACAGCATAATCTATAAAACTATAAAAAGCATTATTTGCAATTAAATAAACTACAAATAAAATTATAGGAATACTACCTCCTACTATTCTATATAATATACCTTTTATATCTATTTTCTTTTTAGTTTTATTATATTTATAAATTTCAAAAATCAATTTATAAGCAACTATACTAAAACAAACAAATGCTCCTATTGTTTGCTTTGTTAGAAAAATAAGTCCTGCAATAATTCCTATAATTAGATTACTAGATTTTTTATTCATATCTAATGATAATTCTAAGTAAATTAATATTAAAGTTAAAAATAATGCAAAGAAATCATAATCTAAACAAAAATAATTAGAAAGCATGAATAATAAAGCAACAGTAGCTAGTATATTTATACTTTTATGTACTTTTAATTTGTTTAAAATTTTATATATAAGTAGCATTATTGAGCTGCATAATATTACAGCTAAAATTCTCATTACTATTAACGAATTTGAAAATATTTTTAAGCATATTCCTACAATAATTGCAAGTAATGGAGTTTGTACCATACTAAAATCTTTGTATGGTACAAGCCCTTTTGAAACACAATTTGCAAAATTATAATTCCATAATTCATCCATATCTCCTATAGATTTATTTAATATTATTGAACCTATAAATATTGCAAAGCTTATAAATAATACTACTTCAAACCATATTTGTTTCTTAATTTTCATTATATTTCTTCCTTCTTACATAGTATATATAAATTATTAGAAAAACAAAAGTAACTATAGAAATTGCTGTTCCTAGTTTTAAAAATGGTGTTTCATAATACAATTCTACATTATGTTCTCCTTTTGTTAACTCTATTCCCATATTTTTTACATTTGCCTGTAATAAATCTACTTGTTTTCCATCAACATATGCTTTCCAACCTTCTGCATATGGAATAGAAAAAACTATAAACTTTGGTTCATTTAAAGATACCTTACAATTTACATTATCATTTTCTATTTTTAGATTTTTAACATTATAAGCTTTTAAAGTTTTTACTTGGCTTTCATAGTTTTTCATTGGTTGACATATTATATCCATAGAATCATATGAATATATTCCTACTTTAGAAAATTTAATAGTTACTGAATTTATAGCATTTTTTGAATAATTAAAATTGATAGCATAATCATGTTTTCCTATATAATACTGGTTATTTTTATTATTATGCTCAATAGTTTTTGTTACTTTATTTGAAGCACTACATTGTAAAGATGCACTTGTAGCTTTATTTTTAAAAAGTGTGCTTTTTGATAATTTAAATTCAGATGGTGGTTCAAAATTTAATCCTTTTATATAAAAATATGTTTCACATTTTTCTAATCCTTTAAAGTTTAGTGTAATACTAGAATTAGCAGATGTTACTACAAATTTATTATCATTTAAAGATATTCCTTTGTCATTATACTTTATACTATATGGTATTTTATTACTTGTTAATTCTACTTTTTTCTTTTCTATATTATCCAAGTCTTTTTTTAAAACTACAGCTTGAAGCATTGACTCTTGTTTTTCTATAGCATTCATTTTATCCCATTCATCTCTAGTAATATAATTATTATACGTATAAGCCAAAGGTAATTTATTATTATTTTCGTATATTTTATAATTTAATTCTGTTTTATTTTCTTTATATTCAAATCCATAAGGTACACCTTTTTTATCTTCATTTGGAATAGCATAATATGAAACACTTGACAGAGTGTTTAAAATAGTCCTATCATCATAGCCTTCATAATAATGATTTTTGTTTTCTCTTAACGCTAACAAATTTCTAAAATCAGAATTATATGGATTGGATATTGTCCAATAATACTGTGTAGAAGATATATCTGCTGATATATTTGCATTATGAGTAAGACTTCGTCCTGAAAATCTTACATTTTTAAGATTTATATTATCATCTTGTGCAATCTCTTTTATAGCTTTAGTTTCATCTTCTCCATAATTTGCTATTAAATCATTTAGTTTTGCTCCTTCAGATGCATAATCTTTTCCAAATACACAATTAAATGCAGAACCGTTTACTACAATACTTAAAACTATCATTATTAATAATGCTTTTTGTTTCTTTTTATTTTTTCCTTCATCATCCCAATTAGGACATAACCTTATTAAGGTAAATAGTGCGATTAATATTTGTACTGTAACTGCCACAAATACACTTTTGTCTTTGGAGTATGAAAATACTAAAGATATTACTATAAAAATTGCTAAATATATTGAAATCTTCTTCCAATCTTTAGTATTTATACTAAGTAAGTTGTCCCATTGTTTAACTAGTATATAAGAAACTAATAAAGCTAATGCCCAACACCATCTATTACACATATATGATAAGCCATTAAAAATTTGTCCAAACACTGGTACTAGCATTATAATTATACTAATAATAAATAAAATCTTCAATAGCAGATTTTGTTTTTTAGTTCTAAATAGCATATAAATTGCTAATATAGTTGGTGCACTATACCCCATACACATCCAATATGAACAATTGGTAGTAAAGAAAATCGATGGTAATTTAATGTAATAAGATAGAGGATATATTAAATTAAATGATATGCCAGATGACATCCTAGTGTCTGATAAAAATATATAACAAACTGGCATAAATACTATGCTTGACAATAATAATCCAATAATTGAAAAACCTGCAATTTTAAGTAGATTTATTATTATTTCTTTTATATTCTTTTTGTATAATAATATTAATCTAACTATAGTGTATATAATTGTTAGTAATACTATCATATAAAAGAAATAGAAATTGCTTAAAGCTGATATAAATACCATTCCTATAAATAAATATGGCTTTTGCTTATTTAATATTTTTTCAATTCCTAGAATAATTAAAGGAAAATATACCATTGGATTTAAAAAAAATGGATGTCTATTTACATTATATATAGCCCAAAAACAAAACATATATGTTAATGAGCCAGCTAAAATAGCATATTTATTTTTGTTTCCCATTTTAAAACATAAATGTGAAAAGAAGATTCCAGATAAATATATTTTCAAAATTATTATTAGTTCATAGTAAACCCACATGAATTTAATAGGAACTAGAACAGATAAAAATGTAAAAGGATCTCCTATTACATAATAATTTAAGGTTCCTAATATGTCTGCTCCTTCTCCTATACTAAAATTCCAATTGGGTATGATGAATTGATGATTAATAATAATATTTTTTATAATTTCTTTTAAGTATTTTGAATAGTAAACAATTGCCCTATAGTGTTGTGAATAGCCATCTTTACTTGCATTAATATTGTTGGCATCACTCCATATAAATGTTCTTCCTGATAGAAAATACCATCCAAAAACTAAAGCGCAAACAACTAAAAAGGCAATTGTAAAATATAAATAGTATTTATTCTTTTTATCTCTATTGCAAATCGTCATTGTCATCCTCCTATAGAAATAAACCTATTTATATTTTTCACACATTATTTAATTTTATTCCATGTTATATTCATAGCCCAAATGTTTGTATGCTGGTGGTAGGACTTGTCTACCACGTATTGTTCTAGATATGAAACCTAATTGAATTAAATATGGTTCATATACATCTTCTATTGTATCAACCTCTTCTCCTATTGTTACAGCCAATGCCTCTATTCCAACTGGACGCCCTGCGTATTGAACTATCATTGTGTTTAATATTTTTCTATCTATTTCATCTAATCCAAGTTCATCTATTTCTAGCTTATTTAATGCATGTTTTGCTATTTTTAGTGTTACGTTTCCATCTCCTAATACCATTGCGTAGTCTCTTACTCTTTTTAGTAACCTATTTGCTATTCTAGGTGTACCCCTAGACCTTCTTGCAATTTCTATTGCAGCTTCTTCTTCTATTTGTACTTTTAAGATATCGCTTGTCCTTTTTACTATTGTTGTTAAATCTTCTAATGAGTATAGTTCTAATCTATGTACAATACCAAATCTGTCACGAAGCGGTGTTGTAAGAGAACCTGCTTTTGTAGTTGCACCAATTAAAGTAAATTTAGGTAAGTCTAATCTAATTGATCTTGCACTTGGCCCTTTACCTATCATTATATCTAATGTGTAATCTTCCATTGCTGGATATAATATTTCTTCTATGTTTTTATTTAATCTATGTATTTCATCTATAAATAAAATGTCATATTCTTGTAAATTTGTTAATATTGAAGCTAAGTCACCGGGCTTTTCTATGGCAGGCCCTGATGTAATTTTTATGTTTGAATTCATTTCATTTGCTATTATGTTTGAAAGTGTTGTTTTGCCAAGCCCTGGAGGTCCATAAAGAAGCACATGGTCTAGTGCTTCTTCTCTTTTTTTAGCAGCTTCTATATAGATTTTCATATTTTCTTTTACTTTGTTTTGACCTATATATTCTTGTAGTGTTTGAGGTCTTAAAGAATTCTCTAATTTTTCTTCAATACCATTTTCAAGTTTAGGACTCATTAGATTATTTTCTTCCATATTTATATTATCATTCCTTTCTTACTACACCACAAATCATGTTAGACATGCTTTATCTATTTTGCAACAAATTGTTTAAAGTAATAGACATAGATAAATCTAATATGTTTCTCATTTCATTTTCATATTTTTCTAGTTCTTCCCTAGTTTTATTATCTATAGAATTTAAATTAACTTGATTTCCTGATTCTATCTCATACCAGTTTCCGTCATAATAATATTTATCAGTTATAATTCTTTCGTTATTTAAACATACATAATTTTTGCTATCAAACATGTTCGTTCCTAAAGATATTCCGTCCTCTATACCGCTTAAATAGCAAAGTGTAGGTTTTACATCTAATTTATTAATCATTTTAAATATTTCCACATGATCAATTCCTGGTATCTTTAATCCACATAGTACTCTTGTATAATTTAATTTTATATTTATGTCATTTATATTTGGATTTTCTGTTTTTAAGAAGTCTAACAATTCATTGTCATACATAGTTAATCCGTTATGATCCCCATATACTAGTATTACAGTATCATCATATAATCCTGCTTCTTTTAAGCCATTTACAAATAGTCCAAAAGCATAATCTGCATAATTTACAGCTTCTAAATAATTTCCAAAATATGTATCTTTATATTTTCCTACATCTATACTTACTTTACTTCTATCTTTTAATCCATCTAATACATATGGTGTATGAGAAGATGCTGTAACTATCTCTGCAAAGAATGGTTTTCCATATCCTTTTAGCTTTTCTATTGCTTGATCATATAAAAGCTCATCAGATAAGTCCCCATTTATGTTTTCAGATATATCTTCAAAATCTTCTTTAAATTCAGTTTTGTCTATGTCTAGTCTTCCATATACATTTCCCCTATTCCAGAAATAAGGATAATTTCCATGCATATATGATGTAAAATAATTATTTTGATGATACATTTTAAAAATATCATCATAATCATTTGCAAAATATTTTGCAAATGCCATTCCATTTTCTAGTGGGAATGTTGATGTCATTGCAGTATGCTCAGAGTCTGCTGTAGTTGAGTAACTTTGCATATGCATATTTGTAAATTCAATATTTTCTTTTAAGAATTTATTTAAGTTTGGTGTTATTTCTTTTCCATTAATTTTAGCGTCTACTACAAATTCTTGTATTGACTCTAATTGAAGTAGTATTATATTTTTTCCTTTAGCCATTCCTGCAAAATTGTATTTAATTTCACCATAATCTTTATCAAATTCTTCTTTTAATTTATCATAATCTTTTTTAAATTCATCGTATTCACTATATTTTGCCTTACTTGCAACATTTGTCTCATTAATTATGTCTGATATATGATAACCTAAAATTGTGGCATTTCTAATTTGCATATCTTTGTTGTATAAAACTTGTGTACCTTGATTAACATAGTCTAAACTTACAAAACAAAATATAAGTATAGCAATTAGTGCATAAATACCTTTAAATATGTATAATATTTTTTTATTTTCATTAACTTTTTGTATTTTTATAACTCTAAAAATAAGTAATAATGCAATTACTATTAAATCTGCAAAATAAAGAATTTGCTTGAATTCTAATAGTGTAGGTAAAGTTTTCATTATTTCTCCACCATATTGCAAATTGTCGATTTGCGCTACAGATAAAACATTGCTTGAAAATGAGTAATATATATTGTCTGCAAATAACAATATACTTAATAATAAATCTACTACAAGCACTGTTATCATTCTTGCTCTATTTGGTAAAATATCTATTAAAGAAACTATAATTATTATAAATGATACTGTACCTAAAAACATATTCATGTCTATTGCTTCATTCATCGCTACAGTATTATTATAGAAAAATATTGTTTTTAGAAGTATTATTATTCCTATAAATATTACAAAAAATGGTGTGTTTACATATTTATTTACTTGGTCTTTTTTTATTTTCATTCAACTACATTCCTTTCTTCTTTGGCTAGTATTTTAAAACCATTTTATCTCCTATTATATTATATATTTAAATTAAATAATTGTCTAGAACAAAAAATAGGCTAAATATATTCTCTTACGAAAATGATTTAGCCCCTATATATCATATAAATTTATGCTCTTGGATGAGCTTTTTTATAAATATTTTTTAATCCTTCATCTTGGAATTGCATATATACTTGTGTTGAAGATATATCAGAATGTCCAAGCATTGTTTGAATTGCTTTTAAATCCGCACCATTTTGTAAAAGATGTGTTGCAAATGAATGTCTTAAAACATGAGGTGTTATATCCTTTGTAATATGCGCTTGTTCCTTATAATATTTTATTATTTTCCAAAATCCTTGTCTTGTTAATCTTTTTCCATTTATGTTTACGAATAAAGACTTTTCTTTTTCATCTTTTATTAATATATCTCTAGCATTTTTAATGTATTCTTTTAAAGCTTTTAATGACATTGTTCCTAAAGGTATGTTTCTTTGCTTACTTCCATTTTTACAAACTACATATGCTTCTTCTAAATTTACATCATCTATATTTAATGAAATTATTTCTGTTACTCTCATTCCTGTTGCATAAGCAAATTCTAACATTGCTTTATCTCTAATTCCTTTTAAGTCAACATCTTTTGGTTGTTCTAATAATAATGCTACTTCTTTTGAAGTTAATACACTTGGTACTCTTTTTTCAATTTTTGGTGATTGTATATTATCTGTTGGATCATTCTTTACTTTTCTGTTTTTTAACTCATATTGATAAAAAGATCTAATTGATGCAATACATCTTGATATTGTTGAAGCTTTTTTACCTAATTCTTGAAGATAACTTATGTAATCTTTAATATCGGTTTCTACTAATTTGTTATAGTTTTTATCATTTTGATCTAGATATGCTTTGAATTGTTTTAAATCTCTTTTATATGATTGTAATGTATTGTCAGATAATTTTTTATCATTTTCTAAAAATTCAAAAAAAAGTTTCAATTGTTTTTCCATTGTTTTACCCCTATTCTACTCAAATTATATATTTACATAAATTTATATATGTTATATCAAACATTATCTAAATTGTAAATACTTTTTACAAATTTTTTGTCAATATTTTTCTATAAATATTTTATTATAATTTTTAATAGATTGTTTGATGCAAATACTTCAATTAGTGATGAAATGGCAAGAAGTATAGCCATTAATCCACAAAAAATAGTATGTCTAACAACCTCTAATTTAATATTTTCTCTTCTTTTATCTTTTATTATGGATTTGTATAGCCTAAATCCACTTACACATATTGCAAGCATGGCTGGTATAAATATTAAATTTTGTAATACTAAATTAGCTAAAACAAAAGCAAGTCCTTTTGATGTACCAAGCACACTAATACAAGCTGAAATTGTGTATCCAAGGCAAAATCCTCTATATACCACTATACCAAAAACTACTGGTATTCCGTATAACTGTTGTACCAAAAAACCATAGTATTATCGCTAATCCTAAATTTTGAAAAAGACTATTTTTAAGTAAATTCATAAAATTTATATTCTCAATAGTTTTTAGTTTTTCTACAAAATTACTTATATAATTACTAATGTTTTTAAATTGGTCTTCTTGAACTTTATTTATGAATAATACTCCTAATAAAATTCCAATTACCAATAATATTAACATTATTATGTATTCTCTTTTATTGTTACTTAAATGTGAGGTTACTAATGCCTTTATTTTACTTTTTTTTCTGTTGTTTTTCATTTATTTTTCTCCTTATATCTTTATACATAATGTGTATTCGATATAAGAATTTTTAGAACTTATTTTTTTACTTCAACCTTACCGTAGTTACCTCCCCCTCCAGAATGTACCATCATTTTACCACTTCTAGCATTATCAATGTTTACAGCTGCCTTTCTCCCTACAATTCCTTCAATGTCATCTACAGATAGATTATGTAAGATATTCATCTCTGTGTTAAATGTCTTTAATAATGTTTCTATTGTTTTTCCACCAACTCCTGGTATAAATTGAAGAGGAACTTGGTATATGTAAGGAGGTCTATTTTTTGGACTTTTTGACTCTTTTTTATCCTTAATTAATTCTATTCTATCAAAAACTCCAAATGTAACTTTTGTACTTCCACAATGAGGGCAACTACTTACTGGCTCTTTTGTTTCTATCGTTTTATTACAGTTATCACAGTATGTTCTATGATATTTTCCAAGCTTTGGATCTAAACCATAGTTAGCAATTATTTTTCTTCCATCTTCATTTTTTAATGCTTTAACTATTTCTTTAAACGATATATCTTCTACTTGCATTTTATTGTATTCTCTTGCAATTTTTGGAAGAGAATGTGCATCTGAATTTGTTACAAATGTTTTTCCTTCTAACTCTGATATTGTATCTGCTAAATATGTATCAGAGCTAAGTCCTAATTCAATAGCAAAAATTTTATCAAATTTTTCTTTAAAAATATCTTTCATTCTATCTACACAATTGCCATAGTAACTTTTAAATGGTGTAAATACATGCGCAGGTACTAATATTCCATTATATTTTTCTACAATATCAATTAACTCATATCCAGACAAATCTGTCCTTTGCGTGCTTAAAGTAATGTTTTTTAAATGCTTACTTAATTCTTTTGAAAATGCTTTTATGTCTGATAAGTGTGGAAAATAGCATAAGTTATGCGCAGAACCTTTTTTCCCATTTCTACTTACTTCAGATGTTTCTACTTCACTTCCTAAAATTATACAAACTTTATCTTTATATATAATTCCTCCATCTTGCAATTCATATGCATCTCCTGTTTTTAAGAAGTTTTCTATGTCTTCTATTACATAAGGTGATGCACAGTCTATTATTCCACAGACATTTATTCCTTTTCTTTCTGCACATTCTTTAGCTATATTTGCAAAATTTAATGATCGTGCTGCTGTTATTTTTACTGGTTTTCCATTTTCTGTTCTCCCTATATGTATGTGTAAATCTGAAAATATTTCGTACATTTATATCTCTCCTATCTTTTTTGGCCACTGGTGTATCATTGATTCCGGATTTGGTGTGTCATTGGTTCCGGGTTTGGTTGACACACTTTTTCTACGAAAAATGTGTCAACCAAACCCGGAACCAATGACACACCAAATCCGGAACCACAAAGTTTAAAATTAGCGACTAGAAATTAGTCGCTTTATCTTTTGTATATATTATCTTTATCTAGATTGTCCTCTTAATCTATTTAGAGTGCCTTTTGGAAATAATTCAGTAGAACTATTATTGACTTTTTTATTTAAAAATCCTTCTATTTCTTCCTCTCTAATTGAATTTGGAACTACTCTATCCAATGTTTCATTAAAAGGTATTAAAAATTTCATATACTTTGAAACTGACCATGAGCTTTCGTCGGCATTAGCTCTTCTCGCTAATATTCCAGAAGGCTCACCTTTGGCATCATCATTTATTTCTACATTTTGAATCATATTAACAAAATTATGGAACTGGTCTAAATATCTATTATCAACATCTTTTAAATTATCTTTTTCCAATTGAATAAGTGCTTCTTGAGAACTAAACCCTTGTCTTTCTGGCCTATCTAGCATCATTCCTCCATATTGATCAACTAATTCTAATATGTCACTTTCAGCCTCTCTATTAGTTAGCCCACTATATCTATTTACTCCTTCACAAATCCTACAAAATCTTGGTTCGAATCCTATATTTAATAAATAGTCTGCCCCTTCTTTTGCATATGTATGAAGTTTTCCAATTTTTTGAGCATTATTTACCTTTTTACAATTACACACCAAACAAGCTGTTAGAACTAAATCTCTATCAACATCATTTATATTCATATAATCTATGAACATTTTTGCAATTTGTGTTTTAAAAATAACGGATTTATCAAAAAAGAAATTTTCTCCTTTTTTTTCTTTTAGGAGTTTTTGTAATCTACGTACTATATCCATTTTAGTTATTAAATCCTTATTTTTGTCCATTATATACTCTTGGAATTCCCCCATAATTTTCCTCCTATGTATACCTTATACTTAAATTATATTCTAAAAAAATTCCATTTTCAATAATGTTACAAATTTATATTATAAATGTAATAGTTTTGTAATATTGTACATTTTGCCTTGTTTAAGCTATACTTTTTATTATAAACTTTTATAATTCTTTTATTGCATTTCTAGCTAGCTCATCACATCTATTATTATATACATTATCACTATGCCCTTTTACCTTTATAAAATTTACTTTATGAACTTTTGTTAAATTATATAATTCTTGCCAAAGTTCTTTATTTTTAACTGGTTCTTTACTACTATTTACCCAATTATTTTTAATCCAACCATAAATCCATCCTTTATCAAAGCCATTTACAACATATGCGCTATCGCTATATAAATCTACTTCACACGGAAATTTAAGCATTTTAAGTCCTTCAATTACTGCTGTAAGTTCCATTACATTATTGGTTGTATTTTTTTCATTTCCCCAAATTTCTTTCTTATTATCTTTATAAAATAATATAGTTCCCCAACCACCAGGTCCAGGATTTCCAGAGCATGCTCCATCTGTATATATAGTAACTTTCTCCATTTTTAACTATCCTTTCTACAAAAATAACTATTTTTTGACTATACAAAAAAATCATTATTGTTTTTTTATAAATTTTATGATAACATTATAACAATAAAAGTTATTTTTAACAATAGGAGATGTATGAAACGATGGCAAATGTTTTAGGAATAATTGCAGAATATAATCCATTTCATAATGGTCATTTATATCATTTAGAAAAATCTAAAAAAGATACAAATTCAAGTTATACTATTGCTGTAATTAGTGGTAATTTTACTCAACGTGGTTCAACTTCTCTAGTTGATAAATGGTCAAAAGCTCAAATGGCTATAAATAATGGTGTTGATCTTGTTATAGAATTACCTGTGCTATATTCTATTTCAAGTGCTGAAAATTTCGCTGATGGAGCAATAAAAATTCTAGATTCACTAAAAATTGTGGATTTTATATCTTTTGGAAGTGAAACTCCTAATTTACAAATTCTAGATCATATTGCAGAAATTTTTTATACTGAACCAAAAGAGTACAAAGCTTTACTTTCTATAGAATTAGATAAAGGTTTATCCTTCCCTAAAGCACGTGAAAATGCTTTAATTATGTATTTAAATGACCAAAAAAATGTAAAATCAATACTTTCATCTCCAAACAATATTCTTGCAATAGAATATTTAAAAGCTATAAAAAGAAATAATAGTAAAATTAAGCCATATACAATAGGTAGATTTGAATCTGATTATAATAGTAAAAATTTTAATGGAAATATAGCAAGTAGTACTGCAATAAGAAACATTGTTAAAAATGGTGGTTTTAATATTTTGCCAAGACTTTTACCACAAAGTTCCTTTTCAATGCTAGTAAAAAATATTAAAACAGGTCATATAGTACCAGATATCTCTACTTTTGAAAAAGAAATTATATTTATTTTAAGAAAAATGACAATAAATGAAATTAAAGCTCTACCAGATGTTTCTGAAGGTTTAGAATATGCAATAAAAGATGCTGCAAATTCTTGTAATAGTGCTATTGAGTTTTTAAATATTATAAAATCAAAGCGCTACACAACTACTAGAATACAAAGAATCATGTTATATGCTTTGCTTGGTATTACTAAAAAAGACATGGAAGTTTCAAAAAAAATTAATCCATATATTAGAGTTTTAGGATTTAATGAGAAAGGAAAATATTTACTTTCTGAAATTGTTAAAGCTAATCCTAAACTTAATATTATAACTTCTGTTAAGAAATTTATTGATTCTAATAAGAATAGAAATTTAGATTTAATGCTTAGTAAAGACATTTGGGCTACAAATACATATACTATTGCGTATGATAATGATTCTTGGGGAAATTTAGATTTCACTCATAAATTAATAATTGAATAAAATGCCTACTAAAAAGCGTGCTTTAGATTTTCTAACAAGAATAATTTTAAGAAAATCTAGTGCACGCTATATATTTTTTTGTTTTGATAACTTATTTAGTTATCCATTTAACTAAATTTAAATTAGTTGGTTCAAGAAGCATTTCATGCTTTGGCATAACTCTAAAAGTGTATCCATAATTTCCACCAGTAGTAAGTTCAATTTTAGCTTTATAACAATATTTTTTTGTTTCCTCATTTTGGCTTTCAAGTGTCATTGGGATTATACTTACATTTTCCACAACGCCATTATCTAAGATTTTACCATAATATACTTCTACTTCGATATTATCTTTATCTATATTTGGAAGTTCAACTTCGCACTTTACTTCAATATTATTTCCTGCATCTACTGTAATGTCATCTAAATTGTTCATTTGTTCAAGTTTGATGTCTTTCCAATTTAAGAATAAATTATGCTTCCAACTATTGAATTCTGCGACATCATTAATATCTGTATAATATTTTTTTGTTAAATCGCAAAGTGGAATATATAATTTTTCTGTATAATCTACAAGCATTCTGGCTGTACTATATTTTCCTCCTGTTGACATTATGGATTGTTTCATCATGTCAATCCATTTACTTGATAATCCATTTTCATCTTTATCATAATACATAGGTACTATTTTATTTTCTAAAGTATAATACATACTATCACTATCAGCCTTGTCTTGTTCTTCATATGATGTATATTCAGCATTTGTACCAATTGTCCACCCATTGTATTGGTTGTATCCTTCTGCCCACCATCCATCTAAAACACTGAAGTTTATTACACCATTTACAGATGCTTTTTGTCCACTTGTACCACTAGCTTCCATTGGTCTTCTTGGATTATTAAGCCATACGTCAACGCCACTTACTAAATACCTTGACATTTCTATATTATAATTTTCAAGTAAGAATATTTTTCCTTTAAATTGTGGCATCATTGATATTTCATGTATATATTTTATTAAATCTTGACCTTCTTTATCTTTTGGATGAGCTTTTCCAGCAAAAATAATTTGAACTGGCATATCTTGATTGTTTAAAATTTGTGTTATTCTTTCTATATCTTTAAATATTAAAGTTGCTCTTTTATATGTAGCAAATCTTCTTGCAAACCCTATTGTTAATGCATTTGGATTTAATTTTGATACTATGTCATTTATTTCATCATAACTATAATTAGAACGTCTTAATCTTTCTATTGTACTTTTTCTAACTATTTCTAATAATTTTTCTTTTCTGTTTTGATGAGCTGCCCATAGTTCATCATTTGGTATAGATGCTACTTTCTCCCATGTTTTATCTTTGTACATGCTATCTTGCCAATATGGCTCTAAATATTTATTATACAATTCTTTAAGCCTTGGTGAAAGCCATGAACAAGTGTGAATTCCATTTGTTACATATGTTATTGGTGATTCGTTTGCAGCAATATCTGGCCAAATTTCTCCAAATAATTCTCTAGACACTGCACCATGAAGTTTACTAACTCCATTTTTCTTTCCAGCAATTTTTAAAGCTAGTATTCCCATGTTAAATCCTGGTTCTAAATCAACTGTTGGTTTCATTCCAAGTCTCAAAAATTCTTCTCTTGTTAAACCTAATCTAGGCCAAAAATCTTTAAAATATTTTTCTACTAAATCAATTGGGAAAATATCATTTCCTGCAGGTACTGGAGTATGTGTTGTAAATACTGTTTTTGAACTTGCTATATCTTTTGCAACCTCAAATGTTACTTGTTTTTCCTTAATAATATTTTTTATGATTTCTAAATTTAAGAATGATGAGTGTCCTTCATTCATATGGTAAACTGTTGGATTTAATCCTAAAGTTTTAAGTAAATTAACTCCAGCCATACCTAGAACAATTTCTTGTCTTATTCTCATTTCTTGATCTCCACCATATAGTCTTAAAGTAACATCTCTGTCTTCTTCATTGTTTTTCTCTATATCTGAATCTAATAGATATAGTTTTACTCTACCCACATTTATTTGCCATACTTTTAAGTATAACTTTCTTTTTGGGAATTTTACATATATTATTAAATCTTCGCCTTTTTCATCTTTTACAGGATTTATTGGTAAATCATATAAATCTATATTGTGGTATTCTGTTTCTTGTTCACCATATCCATTAATTTTTTGGTGAAAATATCCATTTTTATATAATAAACCTACTGCAACCAAAGGTATTCCTAGGTCACTTGCAGATTTCAAATGGTCACCTGAAAGTATACCAAGTCCACCAGAATAAATTGGAATAGTTTGATCTAATCCATATTCTGCTGAAAAATATGCAATTAAGTCTTCTTTATTTTTTGGGAATTTATTAGAAAACCATGTGTTTTTACTATTGATATAAGCATCAAAATTATCTATTACTTTATCGTATTCTTTTAAAAATTCTACATTTTTTGATGCAATTTCTAGCTTTTCTTGTGATACTCTTTTTAAAAATTTAACTGGATTTTTATTAGAATCTTCCCATAAGTCTTTGTCAATTTTTTGAAATAATCTTAAAAATTCAGTATTCCATGACCACCATAAATTGTTTGCTACTTCTTGCAATTTATCTATTCTTTTTGGCAATTGCGGATTTACTGTTATTCTATTAAATATATACATTTTTTAAGTTCCTCCTTTGTAATTTAAACACATTTTTCTATTGTATATTTCGATATATATATTATCTATTAAAGATTAATTTTTGTCAAATGTTTTTAGAAAATTTTCTTATTTTATTTTCCAATAAACATTTGTACATAAATTTTTCCATACGTCTTACTGCTAACTACTCCAATACCTGTATAATTATAAGAACTATTTAAAATATTTGCCCTATGTCCAGACGAATTCATCCATGCTGTAACTGCTGCTTTATTACTTGAATTACCAGCAATATTTTCTCCTGCACTTTTATATGAAACTTTAAAGCTATTTAGCATATTAAATGGTGTTCCATATATAGGTGAATCATGAGAAAAATAGTTGTTTTGTACCATGTCCTTTGCTTTTATTTTAGCAACATTTTGAACTTCATTATCTATTTTTAAAGCTGCTAACCCATTGCTTGCTCTTTGTTGGTTTATTAAATTAAATACTTCTAGTTCATCTGAAGATAATGTTGAATTGTTTGTTCCTGCGTTATTTGAACCAGTTCCTGTTGAACTACCAGAAGTATTTGAGCCACCACTTGATGAACTAGTTTTAGGATATATCGGTTTTATGTATTTTTTACTTACTGCTCCTACATAATCTCCTTCTACCTGAACAATATACCAATCTCCAACTCCTGCAAATACTCTTATATATTCATTCTTTTTTACTGTTGTAACAATTCTATACCAAGTTCCTGGTCCACTTCTTACATTTAAGGTTGTTGCTGTAACTAAACCAGTGGAGAATCCTGTATTGTAATAATTCTGCATACTAAATGAATTTGTAAACATTCCAATAATTAAAACAAATACAATAAGTCCACTGAATTTAAATATTGTTTTTCTTTTTATTTTTATAACCTTCATTAGAACATCCCCCTTTTGTAAATTTTATACAATTAGTTAATGTCCTATGACTATAATATCATCATATATAAAAATAGGACTGGCATAGCCAGTCCCATTCCCATTCAATCACTCAGGCACAACCCATTCCTCAAGTCGTGTTTTTTCACTCTCATCGAGCAAATCGAGTAAATACTCATCCCGATAGAAGAGTATTTCCTCATAGGCTTCCCTTGTGGCTTTGATGTCACAAAGCCTTAAAGCCTTTTTTAACCGCTCAAGGGTTCTTCGAGCATCATAAGTGATTCTGGTGTCGTTCATTCTATGAACTCCCCTTTCTATAAAGATTATTTACATTATACCACATTATTCATAAAAGTCAAATATATTACACTTTTTGAACATCTATATTGACACTTTCTCCATTTATATTCATTTGCGTATAATCATTTCTTTGTTCATTATATTTAACTTCTATAGCTAAAGTATCATGTTTTATAGTGTCTTCATATTTCTTTACAACCTTTTCTATTACTTCATTTCCAGAAATATACAATGTTATTTTATCAAGCACTTCAAAACCTTTATCTTTTCTCATATTTTGTACTTTTGATAGAACTTCACGAACATATCCTTCTTCTTTTAGTTCAGGAGTAATATGTGTATCTAATACAACACCAATTTCTCCTTCACCAGCAAATGCAAAACCATCTTTTCCTTGCATTGTAATAAGTAAATTATCTGCATTCAATTCAATAATAGTTCCATCTATTTCAATTCCTTCTACTTTTCCATTTTTTACAGTATTTGCCAAATCCATTTGATTTTTCTTTGCAATTTCTTCTTTTATTTTTGGAATTAATTTACCATATTCTTTACCTAATACTGGTAAATTTGGTTTAATTTCAAAATTTACATATTCAGCCATTTCAGCACCTAGCTCTATTTGTTTTACATTTAATTCATCTTTTACAATGTCTTCATAGTATTTAGGTAAAGTATCACTTGAAATTAACATTTTAGAAAGTGGTTGTCTATTCTTAATATTTGCAGAATTTCTTGCACTTCTTCCAAGTTTCACTATTTTATATGCCAAGCCCATTTCTTTTTCTAATTCTTTATCTATAGCTGTTTCTTCTACCTCTGGCCATGTACATAAATGAACACTCTCTGGAGCAGAGCTATCTAAACCTACAACTAAATTTTGATATATCTCATCAGTTATAAATGGTACAAATGGAGCTGCAACCTTTACAAGAGTTGTTAAAACTTTATATAGCGTTACATATGCACCTATTTTTTCATCATTTAACTCTTGTGACCAAAATCTTTCTCTGTTTCTACGTACATACCAATTTGAAAGTTCATCTGTAAAGTTTTCTATTAGTAATCCTGCATTAGTTATATCGTAATGCTCTAATTTATCGTCTACTTCTTTAGTTAGTGTATTTAGTTTTGATATAATCCATTTATCCATTATATTGGTTAATTTGAAATCCTTGTATTCTAATGGATTGAACTTATCTATTTCTGCATATAGAACATAGAATGAATATACATTCCAAAGTGTACTTAAAAATCCTCTTTGACTTTCTTGTACATTTTCAATTGATAATCTTGAAGATAGCCATGGCATACAACCTGTATAGAAATACCATCTTGTTGCATCTGCTCCAACAGAATCTAACAATACTAGTGGGTCTACACCGTTTTTCTTAGATTTTGACATTTTTTGACCTTTTCCATCTAAAACATGACCTAAAACTATACAATTTTCAAATGGAGTTTTATCAAATAATGCTGTTCCCAAAGCCGTTAATGTATAGAACCATCCTCTGGTTTGGTCAATCGCTTCTGAAATGAATTGTGCTGGGAAGTTGTTTTCAAACATTTCTTTATTTTCAAATGGATAATGCCATTGCGCAAAAGGCATTGATCCTGAATCAAACCAAACATCTATAACCTCTTTAAATCTTGTCATTTCTTTTCCACAATCTGGACATTTTAAATGAACATTATCTATATATGGTTTATGTAATTCAATATCTTCAGGACAATCTACTGCCTTTTTCTTCAATTCTTCAATTGAGCCTATACATTCTTGATGTCCACATTCACATTGCCATACTGGAAGTGGAGTTCCCCAATATCTATCTCTTGAGATTCCCCAGTCAATTACATTTTCTAAGAATTTTCCAAATCTTCCGGTTTTGATTGTTTCTGGATACCAATTTACTTTGTTATTATTTGCAATTAAGTTATCTCTTAAGCTTGTCATTCTTACAAACCAGCTCTCTTTTGGATAATAAAGAAGTGGTGTATCACATCTCCAACAATGTGGATATGAATGTAGATGTTTTTCTTTGCTAAATAATTTATTTTCTTTAGCTAACCATTTGCATATATCTTCATTACAATCTCTTACAAATCTTCCTGCCCAAGGTTCTACTTCATCAACAAATTTTCCTGTTTTATCAACTAAATTTACAAATGCAATACCATTTTGTTTAGAAACTAAACTATCGTCTTCTCCATATGCTGGTGCTATATGTACAATTCCTGTACCATCTTCAAGATTTACATAGTCTCCATGAATTACTACAAATGCTTTTCCATCTGGTTTAGCAAATGGCATTAATTGTTCATATTTTGTGCCTAATAATTCTTCGCCTTTAAATTCTTTAACAATTTCATAAGGCGTTTCTTTTAAAACAGCTTCTAGCAATTCTTTAGCTAAAATGTAATTTTCATATTTAGGTGTATCTTCTTCTCCTATATTTGCTTTTACTAAAACATAGTCATAAGTTTTGTTTAAGCAAAGTGCTAAGTTAGAAGGTAATGTCCATGGAGTTGTTGTCCATGCTAATATATAAGTATTTGGTTCAAATACTTTATCTCCTAATTTTTGCCCATCAGATACTTTAAATTTTGCTATGCAAGTTAAGTCTTTTACATCTTTATAACCTTGTGCAACTTCATGTGAAGAAAGTGCTGTACCACATCTAGGACAATATGGCATAACTTTGTGTCCTTCGTATAAAAGACCTTTATTCCATAATTCCTTAATGCACCACCAAATTGATTCTATATATTTATTTTCATAAGTTATATATGGATTATCCATATCAACCCAATAGCCTACTTTATTGGTCATTTCTTCCCAAACATTTACATATTGAAAAACACTATTTTTACATTCTTTAACAAACTTTTCAACACCGTATTCTTCTATTTGTGCTTTACCAGAAATTCCAAGTTTTTTCTCTATTTCAAGTTCAACTGGAAGCCCTTGTGTATCCCATCCTGCTTTTCTTATAACTCTATACCCTTTCATAACTTTGTATCTTGGAATTATATCTTTCATTACTCTTGTTATAATATGACCTGCATGTGGCATTCCATTTGCTGTTGGAGGTCCATCATAAAAAGTAAAATATCTTTTTCCTTCATTCATATGAAAGCTTTTCTCTATTATTCCTTTCTCCTTCCAAGTATTAAATACTTCATGTTCCATTCCAACAAATCCGTCTTCTTTTAATTCAACTTTTTTGTACATAAAATTCCCTCCTTATTTTGTGTCATCGGTTCCGGGTTTAATTGACACATTTTGTGTCAGTGATTCCGGGTTTGATTGACACATTTTGTGTCATTGGTTCCGGGTTTGATTGACACATTTTGTGTCATTGGTTCCGGGTTTGATTGACACAAAATCGGAATTGGTGACACAAAAAATCCATTTCATCCTATAAAATTTTAGGACGAAATGGATATGTTCCGCGGTACCACCTATTTTAGTATTATAAAATACTCTCTCAATTTACTCTTTAACGCAGAGTTTACGACTAACTTAATTTTATTTCAGTTTAGCAACTAACTAAGGTGATAACAATTAGTTTTTACTTGCCAAATCACACCAACCTTGGCTCTCTTTAAGATATTGTACTACTTGCCGTATCCTTGTTACTGTTTTTATCTATATTGTTTTATATTATATCATGTTTTTAATTTTTTTCAAGTAAATTTTTGTATTTTTATAAATAAATTATTACGATTTTACATAATTATATTTTTTCAAAAAATTTTATTATTTTACAATGTCATTCATATTGTACAATCCAGATTGCTTATTTATTAGGTATTGAGCTGCTTTTAATGCTCCTTCTGCAAAAACTTGTCTTGAATATGCTGTATGTTTGATTTCTAAAGTTTCATTTTCTCCAAAAAAAGCTACCGTATGTTCTCCTACAATATTTCCACCTCTTATTGAAGAAAATCCTATTTCATTTTTATTTCTCTTTTCTCTTTTTTGCATTCTCTCAAAATTATATTCTTTTTTATTTTCAAATACTTCATTAATTGCATTTGCTAATAAAATCGCAGTACCACTTGGGCTATCGACTTTTCTATTATGGTGTGTTTCTATAATTTCAATGTCACTATTTTTTAGTACTTCTGCAACTTTTTTTACAATATCTGCCATAAGATTTATGTCTAATGACATATTTGAACTTCTAAAAATTGGAATTTCTTTTGAGTATTCCTTTATTGTTTCTAATTCTTTTTTACTAAATCCTGTTGTTGCTATTACTATTGGAATCTTATTTTCCTTTGCGTATTCTAATATTTTAAATGTAGCTTTTGGAATAGAAAAATCTATTATTACATCCACATTTTCTTTTATATTTTTTATATCATTATATATAGGAAATTCTTTTTCACTTGATTCTGCTGCAAAACCACATACTATTTTATAATCTTTTTGCTTACTTACTGCTTTTATTATTTCGCCTCCCATTTTTCCATCGGCGCCACTTAATAATATTTTCATTTTTTACTACCTTTCATTTTTACTTTTTGTTAATTTATATTTTCCATAATTTATTTTTTAAACTTTAAATTAATTTGTGTTTTTCCAATACTTTTTTCATTTTTTCTTTATTTTGTTCTGTCATTTCTATTAAAGGTAACCTTGGTATTCCAAAATTATATCCCATTATATTTAATGCTTGTTTTACAGGTATTGGATTAACTTCTACAAATAGCATATCAATCAAATCTAACACTTCTAACTGCATTTTACAAGCTTCTTTTACTTCTCCATTTAGATATTTCATTGTCATTTCATGTGTATATTTTGGCATAATATTTGATAATACTGATATTACGCCCTTTCCTCCTAAAGACATAACTGGAATAATTTGATCATCATTTCCTGAATATATAGCTAAATTATCTCCACATAGGTTTGCTATTTTGGCAACTTGTGAAATGTTACCACTAGCCTCTTTTATTGCAACAATATTTTCTATTTTTGAAAGTTCCAAACATGTCTCTGGAGTAATATTTACCCCTGTTCTTGATGGTACATTATATAATATAATGGGTAATTCTACTTCTTTTGAAATTGCTGCATAATGTGCAATCAAACCTTTTTGTGTTGTTTTGTTATAGTATGGTGTTACAATTAAAAGCCCGTCTGCTCCTGCTTTTTGTGCATATTTTGACATTTCAATTGCTGTTTTTGTATTATTTGCTCCTGTTCCAGCTATTACCTTTGTTCTTCCTGCCACTATATCTATAGCAAACTTTATTGTTTCTTTTCTTTCTTCCATGGACATTGTTGCTGATTCTCCTGTCGTACCACAAACTATAATTGCATCAACTTCATTTTCTACTTGATTTTCAAGTAATTTTTTAAATTCTTCAAAATTTATTCCTTCTTTAGTGAATGGTGTTGCAATTGCTGTTCCACAGCCTTCAAATAAGATTTTTTTCATAGTTGGTCTCCTTTCTATTTAATTTTATTAATTATAATAAAATATTATCTATTTAATTTTATAATTGCATGAACTTCAGATAAATCTTTGTTTTTTATTGTAACTATATAAGAGCTTTCATCTTCTGACACAAAACATTTTACAGTGTCTTTATATTTTATTTCTTTTTTGTACATGATTTCAAAACTTGAAAAATTATTAGTTTTTTTTATTTCATCTGGCAAAGCCATTTGCGCTAATTCCATATAATAAATATTATTCATATGTTCATTTGCATCAATCCAATTCCAATCTATAATATAACTTTTTTCATATAAATAATTTGAAGGTTCTGCTACTTTTTTTAATTTTAATTCATTAAAATTCGTTTTGTTATGCTCAATTCCATAACTTTCATATAAGCTTTGTGATACTTTTTCTAACTTTTTAGTTTCTAGACTTATATGAGCCCAATTTGAAATACCAGTAATTAATAATTCATTTTGTTCATTTCTAATTTCAAATTCTCTGGCAGCAGTAACATTTTTCATTTCTGTTGGCCAAGTATAAACTATTACTCTATCTTCAAATTCTGGTCTTTTGTTTATTTTTACTTTGTATCCTGTCAAAACCCAAGTTGTGTCTGCTATTTTGAAATCTTCTCCAGCTTTTTTTGCATGCATGCCTGCAATATCTTCAAATATATTTAAAATTGCTGTATTTGTTATTTTCAAATTTTTATCTATATCTCTATAACCTATATAAAATTTGTCTGATACTATCATACGTATTCTCCTTCACTCTAATTGAATTGAATATATGTATTCTTATAGATAATAATATAACATAAAATTTTAAAAAAATAAAGTATTATTTCTAATACTTTATTAATAAGTTTACCTATTTAAAATATAAAAAGCTAAATTCAAATATGAAGCAAATATTATCCATAAAACATATGGTATCTGAAGTAAACCTGCTATTTTATTTTTTTCATAGAAAAGTTTTATCATGTGTATAACCAATATTATAAGAATTATAATCCAAATAAATGAAAATAACCTCCATTTAAATACAAAGAAAAATATAGACCATAATGCATTTACTGCTAATTGAAAATAATATATAAAATCAATTTCTAGATTATTTTTATTATTACTTTTTAATATTCCATAAGATATTCCCATTAATATGTAAAGAATAGTCCATACAATTGGAAAAACTATACCTGGAGGAGCTAAAAATGGTTTTTGTAAAGTTCCATAATCCATAAAGCCGTGATGTTATATAACCAACTATTGCTCCTACCAGTAATGGTATTAATATAGATTTAATATAAATACCTATTTTATTCATTCTATTTCACCTCTATCAAAGTATATGAAATAATATGTTAATTATAACTATTTAGATTTATTTTAATAGTTGAATTTATAAATTAATAGTGGGCATATATATTACTTCTCTGTTTAAAAAATAATATATATACCCACTATTTTGTTTGTTTTTAAGAATTTAATTTACTATGAATTAACCTTTTTTTCTAATTTTGAAATTCTAAAATCATAAGACATTAAAACATCTTCAACATGATCAATTTTTTCTCTATATTTTTGATTTTCTCTATCTTCAATTTTTTTGATATCATCCATTAGTTGTAATTTATCAAAAATTATAGATATTTTTTCACCATAAGTGTGCTCGAAATAAAAATTATCATCAATTCGTTTTTGTTCCATTTCGTCAAATCTTTTGTTCATTTCTGTAATTAGATTTTTGTTGTTTTCTTCGAATCTCTTATCCATTTTTTTGTCCATTTCTGCAGTTAGATTTTTGTTGTTTTCTTCGAATTTCTTATCCATTTTTTTGTCTATTTCTGCAATTAGATTTTTGTTGTTTTCTTCGAATTTCTTATCCATTTTTTTGTCTATTTCTGCAATTAGATTTTTGTTGTTTTCTTCGAATTTTTTATCCATTCTTTTGTCCATTTCTGCAATTAGATTTTTGTTGTTTTCTTCGAATTTTTTATCCACTCTTTTGTCCATTTCTGCAATTAAATCTTTGTTGTTTTCTTTAATTTCTTTTTTGATTTTTTCTTCCATTCTTTTGTCCATTTCTGTAATTAGTTCTTTGTTGTTTTCTTTAATTTCTTTTTTAATTTTTTCTTCCATTTTTTTATCCATTTCTGAAATTAGCATTTTGTTATTTTCTAACAACAATTGTTTAAATTGATTTTCGTTCATATTTTTCACCTCCAATCTATATTTATATTATAAATAGTAATTATTTACTTGTCAATTAATTTTATTCGACTTTTTTCGACTTTCTATTTTTCTATAAGATCTTGTACTACTTCTAATCCGCAATTAACACTTACATCAGAAAAAATTATATCATTTCCCTTTCTTAAGGTTACCAAAATGTCTGAAGAAACGCTTTCAAATATTTCTTTTTCCATTTTTCCCTTACTAGGAGCAGAAAGTTTAAGACCTTCATCATATTTAGATGTAAGAGTTAAATAATAACAACCTTTTTTTAACGTTATATCCAATAAACCATTTGATACTTCATATTGAATTATTTTTGCATTATTATAAGTAGTAAATTTAAACTCTTTATTATCTACTATTAAAACACAAATTAAACCCCTAAAATTTAAAAATTTAAAAGGAATATCTGCTATTGAGAGCATAAAGGAAGCATTTGTTTCTTTAAAGTTATTTCCTTGGCACCAAATATATGATTTAGGAAAGGAATGTCCCCAGTCTTTTTCTATATAACCGAGATGTTTTATTAAAATTTATTTTTTTATTATTAATATTTATTGAACCTTCTGCATTATTTTGCATACTAAGTATTGCATGATTACACTCCATAGATGGAATATAAGAAAAAGGTCCCATTATATTAGGGTTTATAAAGTTTGTTTTTATATTTATACTATTTGAATAGTTTATATTTCCACTTATTTTAAGATTTTGATTATCATCATTAATATCTATATGAATGCCATCTTTTGAAAAAATATTATTTCCCATTTCTATACTAAATGGTTTTGATTTAAATTTAAAATCTTTAATATTATAATCCACAAAATATGATGAATCATTTGTAATTACTTGTATAAATGCTTTTTTATCTTTTCCCGCTATATTTATTCCTGGAATAAATGAAATAGCACCTTTATTATTCGTATTTTTAAAATACCAACCTTCAAAATAGCTTTTATTTTTATTTAAATATTTTTTTCCCTGAAAAATTTCAGGATTTTTTATTAAAAATAATTTATTCATATTTTTAGTATTTTCAAAATATATAATTATATTCAAATATAGTGATTCTGTTATATGTATATTAATTTTACTTATCTTTCTTCGGCTTCAGCAATTTTATCACCTTTTAGAACTTTATCTAATTTTTTTAAATGTTCTTGATAACTTATTAATATATCATTTTTTGTTTTATCATCAATATTTACACCTATTTTCTTTTCTACTGAAGCCATTGCATCGATTAGTGTTCCTATATTAATTTGATCTTTTAGTTCCATAAAAAAATTATAATAAAATGAATCTGAACGTTTTAAAAATTGTTCTAATTCAGTATATATATTGTTATCTATTTCTTCTGTACTTAATGGTGCTACTCTTAATGCCATCCATTCTCCATCTTTAAATGCTTCTCCATTATCAAATATAGGTACTAAATTTGCTTGTGTATCATCTTCTTCTATAGCCCAATTACTTTTATTTCTATCAGCATTTGATAGTAATATATCTAATAAATGCGTTGTAGCTAATTGTGTCATTAATTTTGATACAATTTCATGTTTATTATCAAAATTTTTAAAATGTGACTCAATTGCATTCCATATTAGTTCAAAATTATTCTTTGTATAACCTGCTAAAATTCCGCTTCCTCTAAATTTCATATATTCTTCTTGTAAAATTTGTTTAAATTCTCCATCTTCTTGTGATATTATTTCTCCTGGTAAATTATTTATATATTCTTCTATAATTTCATTTCCTTCTGTATATTTTTTCCCTTGTTTTTTAAAGTCTTTTGAAATAACACCATAATGACCATTTAGATAAGCTAAATCATATTTTACATTTTTTATTTTTAACTTATCTAATATTTCATTTACAATTAATTCTATAATAGCTTCTTGATATGGACATTCTTTAAAATAGTAGTTACTATCGTTTAATTTTATATTATACAAAAGTTTATCAAAAGAATATGAGTCATCTTTTATTATTCCTTGCTTAATTAATTCGTCTACACTTTTTGGTAATAACTCATCTAAATTTTTAAAACCATTTATTCGACTCATTATTCTCACTCCTTAATTATATTTAAAATATTGATCTTGATATTATTTCAAATTTATTATTCTTAGATAATACTTATAATATATCATATTTTTATATGTATTTCAATATAAATTAAATGGTGATATTTTGGAGAAAACTAAAATTTTCTTTATAAATGGATTTATATTAACAATTACTTCTCTTATTATGAAAAGTATTGGAACTATCTTTAATTTATATGTTTCCAATAAAATCGGTTCAGAAGCAGTTGGAGTATTTAGTTTAGTAATGTCTGTATATATGTTTGCAATTACTATAGCTACTTCTGGACTAAGCCTTGCTTGTACATATATTGTTTCAGAACAGTTTACAAAAGGAAATTTATTAAATGGATTTAAAGCTGTTAAAAGCTGTACTCTCTTTGCCTTATTTTTAGGATTAGGAAGTAGTTTTCTTATTTTAATTTTTTCAAATACTATTTATAAAATATTTCTAAAATCAATGGTATCTCCTATATCGCTTTATTTAATTTCAATAGCATTACCTTTCATTAGTATTTCTAGCGTTATGGACGGCTATTTTTCTGCTACAAGAAAAAGCTATAAAAGTGCTTTTTCTAAAGGTTTTGAATTAATTATAAAAATAATTTTAAGTATTATTCTTTTAAATTTATATTCAAGTAAAAGTATAGAGTCTATTTGTGTTTCTTTAATTTTAGCTGATATTATTTCTGAAATAAGTTCTTGCTGTTTATTGCTTGTTTTGTTTAATAAAGATAAAATCAAAATTACTAAAAAATCAATTAATACAATTACTTTTAAGAAAAGAATATTACAAATTATTTTTCCTGTTTCTATTACTAATTATATTCGTTCTGGATTATCAACATTAAAGCAGTTTATAATTCCCAGTAGACTGTTACTTTTCGGATTGCCTTATAGTATAGCATTATCAGAATACGGAAAAATTAATGGAATGACGATGTCCATACTCTTATTTCCAAATGTTTTTATTACCTCTTTTAGCGGACTACTTATTCCTGAATTTGCTGGTTTGGCATCAAAGAAGTATAAAAAAAGGATTTTATATGTATGCCAAAAAGCTTTTTTTACAACATCTATTTTTTCTATTAGTATTTCTTTAATCTTTTTATTATTTTGTAATAAAGTTAGCCTTATGGTATTTCATAACTTAGAATGTGCTAAATATATAAAAATTCTTTCTCCTTTAATTTTATTTATGTATACAGACAATATTTTAGATAGTATTTTAAAAGGTTTAAATAAACAAATTAATGTTATGGGTTGTAATATTTTAAATTTATTATTGACAATTAGTATCTTATATTTTTTACTACCTATCTTAGGTTTAACTGGATATCTTGTATCAATTGCAATTAGTGAAATATTTGATTTTATTGTTAGCTATTTTCAATTATATAAGGCAACTGGTTTCAAAATGTCTGCTTCTATTACTTTTTGCTTTATACTTTTTGCTTTAATAGTCTTTTTTAACATTTTTTCTAGTATCTTAAATTAATTGCTTTTTGATATATAATTTTATAATCTATTTATTGAAGAAATTTCGATATATTTTTCTAGGATTTTTCTATCTCTTAAAGCAACAAATTTAGTATGGTATACTGATTCATATTTTGAAGCAATTAATTTATCGTATGATCCTGTTATCAATTTTAATGCTTCTTCAGGAGTTTTCCATAATAATTTTGCTCCCTCATCTTTTTCTTTCTCTGTCAAATTTAATTGATTTGTATCATGCATATTTTACTTTTATTCTATTCTTAATTTATTTCTCATTATTTTCAATGATTTATCTATCCTTCTTTTTACCGTTTGATTGCAACATCCAAAAATCTTAGAAATTTCTGTATTGTTAAATCCATAAATGAATTTATATATAATAAAGTCTCTATCTAATTCCTCTAAATCATTTAATGCATTATATAAATTCATATTTTCAATTGTATCTAATTCTTCTTCTATTAGATATTTTTCTAAAACATCATTAGAAAAATACTGTATAGTATTGCTCTTTCTAAAGATATCTATACATCTATATTTTAAAATTGTATTTACCCACGCATCTAGATTATATATTCTGTTATCTTTATTAACTCTTTTACAAATAGATTCCATCGTATTTTGTACAATATCTTCTGCTATTTCTATGTCATTAATTCTTCTATATGCAATCCTCTTTAACCTTTTTGCCTTATCAGAGTATATTTTTTCAACTAAATTCCAATTTAAATTAATATAATTGTTCTCCATTATACTTCATCTCTATTATAAAAATTATTTTTTTACTTCTATCTCCTTTATATATCTATAAATTTCACCCCAATTGCTAACTTCTTTTACATATTCATTTTGTTCTAATTTTTTCATTTCTTTATCTCTAAAATAAATTGTTTTAATTCTATTTTCTGATAATTTTTTACAAACATCATATGAATCATCTATCATAAAATCAATATTTTCTTGTTGTGCAACTTCTAATTTATCATCTTGCTTCCAATAATATTTATCAAATGATAATCCTTCTTCATTAAATTTATCTATTGCAACATCTTTCATTTCTTCAATCATACCACCTCTTGCAGATATTACAATTAATTCATTGTTTTCTTTCTGTAACATATTAATTACATCTTTTGCACCTGGTATTAATTGAGTTTTCTTTGATAATTTTAAAAAATATTTATTAATAAAATTCATCCTCTCTTCTTCCGTCCAGTCGTATCTATTTCTTAAGTAATACTCATTTCTATGAATAATTCCATTTTTCTTTAATTCTATAAAATCATATAAATCACCATATGTTTTTAATACTCTTTCATAATCTAATATTACTCCATCTATATCTATTCCTATTTTCATAATTATTGCTCTCTCCTTTGTTCAAAAGTTATAATTCTTGAAACTATATAAAAATCAAGTATTACATCTTCTCTTTTAATTGTAACACTGTTACACACTCCACATGGCTCGTTCACTTTCTGTAGATAATTTTCGCTTACCTCGTATGATGACTGTTGATTTTTATTATCCTCACATTTGATTTCATTGCCACTTTTTAGGATAAAAGTTATAACTCTTGGATTTACTTTTCCATTTGCTTCTTTTTCTCCTATTATAACTTTTTCTATCATTAGTTCAAAAATATCTTTATCAAATTTTGGCATGATTTCATTATCTTTAAACAAAGTTTTAAACTTGTTTAATCCTTGATTTAAACTCACTCCATCTTCTATTTCTAATTGTAAATGCTCTTGTTCTTTCTCTATTTTGTTGATTTTATTTTGTAATTTTGCTTTCTTTTCTTGTAATGCTTCTAAACTTATTGTTCCATTTAAGTTTAAATCAATTAATTTGTCTATCTTTTCTTTTAAAATTTGTTTTTCTTCCTCTAGTCTTTTAATAGAACTTTCGTTACTTTCTTCTTGTATTATATCTTCCATCTCATTTAAGAATGTTTGGATTAGTTCTTTGTTATTATTGCATAACAATTTGTAACTTTCTGTAAATGCTTCCTCAATGATGCTTTCTTTCATAGCTTTACA